>JBIIMX010000125.1:0-8927 GCA_044337765.1 Pirellulales bacterium
GGGCAACTCGAGCCCGGTCTCCTGGGCCCGGCGATCTTCATCGGCCATGTCATCGCGCGTGCCTCGTCGGTGCTCCTGCTGGCGGTCTTCCCGACGGTCCATAGCGATGGGGGGGGCCGCAGTTCTCTGTTTGTCGGCCCACCCACGTGGAGCGGTGGCCTGGCGACCATCGTCGTGACGTTGCTGCTTACAGTGTGGCTCCCGTGGGGATTGGTTGCCGTGGTGGCTGCCGCTGTCGTATCGCTCCTGTGCGGAGTCTGGTTTATGCGGACGCTCCGTGGCATCAATGGCGATGCGCTGGGGGCGACGAATCAATTGGTTGAACTGGCGGTGCTGCTTTTGTTCGCGGTCGGCTCGCGTCCCATGCCATGAAACTCTTCCTTCTTCGTCATGCCCGGCCACTTCATTCCGGCATCTGTTACGGACAGATGGAGATTGCATGCGAGCCGTTGGACGAGCGGCTCTCGTGGGAGGGCCCGCGGCCCTCGCGGATCGTGACATCGGACCTCGGTCGTTGTCGCGAACTTGCCGCCAAGATCGCGGCAGCATGCGACTGCCCCCTCGAAGTCGAGCCGGACCTGCGAGAGGTCTCGTTTGGCGATTGGGAAGGCCGATCCTGGGACGCTCTCGGCCATGAAGACGGCCCTCGACTCGAACGCTGGATGGCCGACTATCTGGTGGAAGCGCCGCCGGGAGGGGAGAGCTACCAGACTCTCGCTGAACGGGTTGGCCGACTGTTGACGGCTGCGGAGTCCACCGGCGACGACGTAGCCTGGATCACGCATGCGGGGCCGATCCGTGTCGTGCTGGCCCGCTTGCTCGGTCTTTCGCCGGAAGCCGCGTTTCGGTTTGACCCGCCATTCCTGGGCCGCACCGTGCTGAAGCAGGGGATGACCGGCTGGTCGCTTACGGCTTGGGGAGTGCCGCTGATCGGTGCTTGCGGGCAAGGCAAGACCACGGACGATATCGCGGCCCCGAGCGGCATCGTGGTCAGTCCGGGAGCTGACTTTGGCGGTACAGTCGCGGCCAACGCCCGAGCCTGGGATCGCCTGGCGCGGGATCGAGCGGCGTTGGCTCGCCCCGCCAGTGACGAGGCCTTCGGCGATCCGCGGGGTTGGCTCGGTGACGGCGGTTCATCGGGACGGCGCTGGCTGCCGGAACGGCTCGACGGCCTCGAGGTGCTCTGCCTCGCGGCGGGCGGAGGGAAGCACGGCCCGCTCTACGCAGCGGCCGGGGCGAAGGTGACCGTGCTCGACATCTCGCAGGCGATGCTCGACCTCGATCGCCAGGTAGCCCGCGAACGGAAGATCGATCTCACGATCCTGCAGGGGTCGATCGATGATCTTTCCATGCTGGGCCGCGGTCGATTCGACCTGATCATCCACCCGGTCAGTACCTGCTACATGCCCGACGTCGGACGTGTGTTTGGCGAGGTGGCGGGCGTGACCAAACCTGGCGGGCTCTACGTCAGCCAGCACAAGTCGCCCTCGAGCATGCAAGCTTCACTCGAGCCCGCGGCGTCGGGACGCTATGAACTGCTGCACCCGCAGACGGCCGCCGCACCACTGCCCCCCGCGGATGCATCCCGACTGCGGGAAACCGGCACCCAGGAGTTCGTGCATTCCCTGACGGATCTCCTTGGCGGCATCTGCGCCGCGGGATTTTCAATCGAAGATATCTGCGAACCCGACCACACTCGGCCGGCCGCCGCGGCCGGGTCGTTTGCCCACCGGGCCATCTTTTTGCCGCCCTACCTGCGGGTGTTGGCACGAAGACAAGGGACGCGAGGAGGGGTGTTGGCCTCGACACCCGCTTCTCCGCCATGGGGGCAGCGTTTGCACGTGCCCGGCCGGCCATGACGCCGCAGGCCTCTTTTGCAATGCAGTTGCATTTGCGACTGAATTGCACTAGCATCTCGCGTGCGTCCTTTTCGCGAGGCCTTTTTTGGAGAAGCACCAATGCAACTGTTTGCCCATCATGTGGAAATCAACCTCTTCGATCTGGTCGTCATCGAGCCGGAAACGATGCCCGAGCATGTGGTGCTCATCGCTACCACAGCCGTCGTTGTGGCCTTCATCGCCTACGGCATCCGAGCCGCGGTTCGTGACGCCAGAGCGTGGCTCGGTCGGCGCCGGGACATCGTCACCGCCTGATCAGAGCCTCCCGGCGGGAGACCCGTTATGGCGAGCGTGCGCCCCGTGGCAATCCAACAGCCCGAACCCATCCACGGCCGTGACGAGGCGAACGGCCATTGCAGAGGTGGACTGATGCTCAATGCAGGACGTCAGCAACGCTCTGGCGCGGCCGCCACGGGGCAGATCCGACGCTGGGTCGAGGAGCATTTCGGCGCGGATGAGCAGGCCACCGTACTGGTCACCGAGCTTGTCTGCCATGAGCCCGGCTGCCCCCCGATCGAGACCGTGATCGCCCTGCTCGGCGGCAAGGCATCCAGAACATGGAAGATTCCTTGTTCCGCTGTCGAGTTGTCGGCCGACGACATCGCCACGGTGCTTGCCCGACCGCCGAACATGACCTGCAAGCCCCACCCCCATCGCGACGGCTGCTGCGGCCCGCCGCCGCAGACTCCCGCAGACTCAGCCGCCTCGCCTTGATAGTTCCGTCACTCTTCCCCCGAGGATCATTATGACCACGGCAAACTCATCCGCAGCGACACCGTCATCCCCGCCGACAGCCGCCCTGAGCCGCGTTCCGGTGACCGTGCTCACAGGTTTTCTTGGCGCCGGCAAGACCACGCTCCTGAATCGCATTCTCACCGAGCAGCATGGCCGGCGGATCGCCGTGATCGAGAACGAGTTCGGCGAGGTGGGCGTCGACCATGAGCTTGTGATCGGCGCTGAAGAGGAAATCTTCGAGATGAACAACGGCTGCATCTGCTGCACCGTTCGCGGCGACCTGATTCGCATTCTGGGCACGCTCATGAAGCGGCGGGACCGGTTCGATGCGATCCTGATCGAAACGACCGGACTGGCCGACCCGGGCCCCGTCGCCCAGACCTTCTTCGTGGACGAACAGATGCAGGAATCGCTGCAACTCGACGGCATCGTCACGCTCGTGGATGCCCGACACGTGATCGAGCAACTCAGCCATAGCGAGGAGACAACCCAGCAGATCGCGTTCGCCGACGTGATCCTGATCAACAAGACCGATCTCGTCGACGCCGTCCAACTCGACGAGATCGAGGCGAAGATCAAGCGGATGAATGCGGCCGCGAAGATCCACCGCACCCGCGACGCGGCGATCGATCTGGGGCACGTGCTCGAGATCGGTGGCTTCAATCTTGACCGGGCTCTGGAGGTCGATCCGGCCTTCATGGAGCCGGAGTATCCGTTCGAGTGGGGTGGCGTCTTCGATATTCCCGCAGGCGGCGCGACCATCACACTCGAAGCCGGCCCAGACCCGGCGATGTCTGTGGCGATCCTGCCCGTGGCCGCTCCCACCGGACGCAAGCCGGCTGCAGCCCTGGCCGACGCGACGGAGCGGGCGGTGCTCGTCTTCTCCGACAAAGACCGTATCGTGCCGGCAGGCGGTGCGATCGACCCAGGTGACACACACTGGCAACTCGTCCTCGAGCGAGAGCCGCTCCGGTTCGTCATCAATGCCCCTGTCGGAGGCCGCATGACGCTCTTCACGGAGCACCACCCCGCCGAGTTTGCCATGCAGCTCGCGGTCGCAGGCCATCGGCTCGAGCCGCTCGCGGAGCATGCATACAAGCCCGACCACGAGCACGACGAAGAGGTGACGAGCGTCGGGATCGAGGTGGCGGGGGATGTGGACGGGGAAAAGCTCAATGCCTGGCTTCGGGACCTGCTCGCAACGAAGGGCGTCGATCTCTATCGGATGAAGGGGGTGCTGGCGATCCGGGATGAGCCGCGCCGCTACGTGTTTCAAGGCGTGCACATGCTGCTCGATCACAGGCCCGATCGCCCCTGGGGCGACGCGCCGCGTTCGAATCGCATGATCTTCATCGGCCGAAATCTCGATCGGGCGGTGCTCACCGAAGGGTTTCGTGCATGTCTGGCGTGAAGCGGCGGCTCCGCGGCAGCCTCTCGGTACAGAAGGTGGCGTCGCTGCGACTCGACGAGGCGGTGGTCGCCGTGCAGTTCCTGCAGGGCAGCCGCCTCGTTGCGCTGACCGCGTCCGGTGGAGTGTGGCAGGCTGAAGCATCAACGGCCAAGAGTCGACGGATCGGCGAACACTCCGGCGGTGGTCTCTCGCTTGCCGTCCAGCCAGGCGGATTGCTCGTCGCCTCAGGCGGGCAAGACGGCAGGCTGCGACTCTGGCACACGGCCGACGGCAGCCTCGCGGCGACCGTTCAAACAGGCGCGGCCTGGGTGGAGCGGATCGCCTGGAGGCCCGATGGGAGTCGACTCGCCGCCACCGTCGGCCGCCGGGTGGGCGTCTGGACGGCTGCCGGTGAGCCTGTCGGCACCTCGGACGAGCATGCGAGCACCGTGGCCGACATCGCCTGGCAGCCCGATGGCAGGCGGATGGCGACTGCGGCCTACGGCGGCGTGGCGTATCTGACGTCCACAGCTGGGGGTCCGTCGGACCATGTTGTGCTGAAGGGATCGTCCCTCTTGCTCGGCTGGCAGCCGCAGGCGAAGTATCTCGCGTGCGGCAATCAGGATGCCACAGTGCTCTTCGTTTTGGCCGAAACCGGCGACACGCTGCAAATGTGGGGTTTTCCGGCGAAGGTGCTCGCGATGGCGTGGAGCGACGACGGCCAATGTCTCGCCACCGCGGCCGGTTCGAGCGTGATCCTCTGGGATGCCTCGGGGGCGGGGCCAAGAGGGCGGACTCCGACGGTGCTGGGGGGGCATTTCGGATTTGTGACGTCGGTCGCCTGGCAACCGCAGGGAAGGGTGCTCGCGAGCGGAGCGGCCGATGGACAGGTATGCCTCTTCGCACCGTTTCGTCGCCGACCGCGGGCCGCGCATTCGGACGACACACCTCCCGTGATCGAAGCGGACGACTCGATCCCGCTCGATGGCGAAGCGACGGCGATCGCGTGGACGAGCGGCGGCGGACTGCTCGCGGTCGGTGAACGAACCGGCATTGTGTCGATTTATCGGGTCACATGACGCATGCACACCGAAAGACGGAGGGCGATCAGATGAGGATCTCGCAGCGATTTCGGCGACCCGCAGGCTGGGCTGACGAAGACATCCGTCGCATTCACGCGCCGGAAAATGACATCCTCCTGGTTCGCCGTCCGGTGCCCGTTGAGTGTGCAGAGCTCGTGGCCAGCGGCCGACTCGGGGAAGTGCGGTTTCAAACCACCGCCCGCGGCGCTCCTTCGAAGATTGGCCGTGGACTTGACCAGCTCGAACTGAAAGCCCCAGGCGGCCAGCGGGCTCGGCTCGCCGACGACATCCTTGGACTCGTCTGCGGAATGCTCGCCGGTTTCGACTGGCCCCGGGTTGAAGTGCGGCTCGATCTGGCTGACGTTCAGGCATGCCCGAGCTTTCATTGCGACAATGTTCTCGTGCGGCTCGTGACGACGTATGCCGGACCAGGCACGGAGTACGTCGCGAACCACGAGCCCCACGTGGTTCATCGTGCGGCCCCCGGCACGCTCGTCTTCCTCAAGGGGCATCGGCATCCGACGCACCAAAACACGATCCTGCACCGTTCGCCGGCGTTGCGTCGCGGCAGCCCGAGGCTTTCCGTCGCCATTGACCGGGCCGACTGGCTCCTGGCAGCCGTTCGGGGCAAGGGAGAATTGTGAGGTGGACCCCATTTGTTGGACAGTTGGGGGCCCTGTTTAAGGTGTAGCGCCACTAGGCAGTGGCCCGCGAGACCCATTCCAAGGGTCTCGCGCGGCCATGAGGCGGTTTACGGGTTGTGTTCCTGTTGGTGTTCTTTCGTTCTGAGTCCGTCTCAACGGAGATTTGAGCGCGAACGCTTTCGTTGCGTCATCGCTCGGCATAGACCTCCGACGGTGTGCGGTAGCCAAGGGCCTGGTGCGGCCGCTCGTTCCGGTAGAAGTCGAAGTACCTCCCCAGTGACTTCTTGGCCTGCCAGCCGTCGGCGTAGTCCCGCAGGTAGACCTCCTCGTACTTGACCGTTCGCCACAGCCGTTCGACGAACACGTTGTCGAGAGCTCGGCCACGCCCGTCCATCGAGATTGCCACGCCTCTGTTCTCCAATCGGCTCGTGAAGGCCGTCGCCGTGAACTGGGCTCCCTGGTCTGTGTTGAAGATCTGCGGCCGTGCTCGTGACAGCGCTGCATCCAGGGCTTCGACGCAGAAATCTCCCGTGAGCGTGTTGGATAGCCGCCACGACAGGACGTTGCGGCTGTAGAGGTCCATGACCGCGGTCAGGTAGAGGAAGCCATGCTGCAGTGGGATGTAGGTGATGTCGCTTGCCCAGACCTGGTCGGGCTTCGTAATCGCCATATTCCGCAGCAAATACGGGTAAACCTTGTGGCCAGGGGCCGGGCGGCTGGTCGATCGCTTCGGGCACACCGCCTCGAGGCCCATCAGTCGCATCAGCCGCTGGGCCCGCTTGCGGTTGATGCGGAAACGCTTCCGGACCTTGCGGGTGCCGAAGAACGGCAGCTTGATGTACAGGCGGTCGATCTCCCGCATCAGGGCCAGATTCTCCGGCGACTCCCCGAGCGGCTCGTAATACCAACTGCTCCGCGCCAGGCCAACGAGTTGGCACTGCCGGGCGACGCTCAGATGCTTGTGGTTGGGTTCGATGCATAGCCGCTTGACCTCAGCCGACCTCGGCAGCTTTTTTTTTCAACCATTCGACCTCCATCTTCAGGCGGCCGATCTGCTCGTAGAGTTCCTGCTCGTCGGTGGTCTGGTCAGCCCGACGCTGCCGCCCGTCGGCGAACAGCTCGGCCACCTGCGCCATGAGCTGCTTCTTCCAGGCCGTAACCTGGCTCGTGTGGACGCCGAACTGGCTCGCCAGTTGTGCCGTCGTCCGGTCGCCCTTGGCGGCTGCCAGTGCCACCTTGGCCTTGAAGGCGGCCCCAAATACTCGTCGCTTCCCAGCCATCAGCCTGCTCCTGATAGGGTGCCTCCCACCCGGGAAGCTCCACCTTATCAGGGCGCCCGAAATCCGGGGTCCACCTCAGATAACTGACGGCTCGCAGAACTAAGCAATGCAGCGGACTCGCGATAAAGCCGGGAGTGATGGCACGTCCAAGGTCGCGAACCGCTGATTGCAGCCGTTCGCAGAAAACAAATGTCGTACGACCTTTCAGTCCACTTAACCACCAAGCGAATGCCCACTCCGCAAGAGTGGCAGACGTCGATCGCGCGGCACGGGTTTCCGCTCAGGATCGACACCGACTTCGACGTAACGGCTCTATCTGGTTGGCTTCCATGCGAGTACCAGGGCAAGGAAGGCGGCTTCGAGTACCGCTATGCGGTTCTTGACAATCAGGAGTTGAGTGAACTGGAAGTGCCCCAGCGCTTGCCATGCATGATTTCGTTCTCCGCGAGTGCACGGGCTCGCGAGGAGTTTCTGAGCGCTGTCATCTCGGCGGCAGTCTTGGCTGAAATCACCGAAGGCTTGGTTGTAGATCCGCAGGAGGGCCGCAGTCACGAAAGCACGCTCGCGATTCGATGGGCGAAGGACGTTGAAAGTAGTTTCCAACACGATCGGACGATTCCGCGGTGTGGGCACCAGCCCTCAAACGCCTCTACGCCGTGGTGGAAGTTCTGGTAACCGCCTGGCTGTACATGCCCCGGGACGTGGCTGGCTTTACAATCACAACAATGACATGCGAACCAAGCAATGCAGCGGACTCGTGATAAAATCGGTCCCGATAGAAAGTCCAAGGTCGCGAGTCGCTGATCGTAATCGTTCGGCGTAAACGATAAACGGAGTGATTGACAAATGGGCGCAGACTCGTTCGTTGCTTTTTTTGGAATCAAATTGGCTCTTGATCCCGAAGACGAAGATGCAATTGATGCCTGCGGTGACGAGACAGATCCGCGATGTGTGGCCGCCAAGGCCGTGGGCCTTCAGGTACACAGCGGGCGAATGACCGATGGCGAGGACTATTTCCTCTACGTCGGCCACCGTCTTGGCTGGATCGGTCTTGAAGGTGACCCGTATACAACGCTTTCCGAGCCGCAGTTCATCGAGATCGCAGCGTCAGTCCGGAAGAGGCTCGTCGAAGCAGGTTTTCGGGAACAGCCGGGACTTCATCTCCAACTTGAAGCCCAATACTGATGAGCCGCGGATATTCTTGCCGAACAACGCAATGCAGCGGACTCGCGATAGAATCCAGCGGAGTGGTTCGTCGATGGTCGCGAGCCGCTGATTGCTACCGTTACGGCAAATCTTTCTCCGCCTCCCGCAGCCGTTGAATTGCCCGGTTGATCCGCTTGCAGATCGTCCGCCGGTCGAGGTTCTGCTCCCGGCCGAGCCGCTTTGCATCACGTGATTCTTAAAGCTGGCGGCAGGCTCGCGCTCAGCCACTCCCTCTCCGCCCGCAACGCCTCCGTTCGATTCCTGGAGGGCCCCAAGACAGGCCCACCAACAGGCCCCATATCGGCCCACCAGTAGCCCTCAGCATCCGGCTCGACATGACTCGCTCGGGTGATCTGCAACTTCCCGATCGCGCGCAGGTCCAGTGCCTCGTCGTAGATGCACCGGACATTACCGCCTGCATCCACGATCAACTCCATCTCACTGGTCATACGGCACCTCCAACCCCGCCACGCCTGAGAATGTTCCTGCGGGGCCGATCCACGAGCATTTCTCCGACGCTGGCCTGAATCTGCTCGAAGTCCCGGGCCACCATCTGCCGGAGCCTGACTGAATCCCTGAGTTGCTGCGGCTCGATCCCCGTGATGACCTGCTGGGCTTCTTCCACCAGCATGTCGAGTTCCGGGCTGCTCCTGATGTTGAGCCGCCGGAACCGCTCGAAGAACTCCCGGAGG
>JBIIMX010000126.1:0-8785 GCA_044337765.1 Pirellulales bacterium
CCAGCCGTTGGCGGTGATTTTTTCCCTGCCACCGGCTTGCCGCCAGCCTCTGGCTTCTTGGCCGGCTTTGCAGGAACAGGCTTGGCCGCTGCAGGCTTGGCTTGTGCAGGCTTGGAAGGGGCCGGTTTGGCTTCCAAAGCGGGCGTCGCGAGTTGCGGCTTGATGGTGATGGGCTTGCCTACATTGGGCTTCACCACAAACGGCTTGGGGCCCGCCTTGCCACCGGGCTTTGGGGTGCCATCGGCGGCACGTTTCGGACCGGCTCCCGGAGGGGGCAGCGGCGTCTTGCCGGCCGGTCGGGCCGCGGCCTGCGGCCCCGCAGGACGGTGCACTTCGGCGGCGGTCTGGGCCGCCTCGGCAGCCCTGCGGCCCTCCTTGCCCGCGGCGGGGGGCGGTGGATTCGGAGCCGGCAACGGCTCGCCACGCTTTGGGAACCGTTCCTTGATCGCCTCGGGATTCACCGCCTGCAAAATCTTCTTGACGTTGTTTCCGTGCAGGCTGCTCACGACTTCGGCACCAAACTGGTGCAGGAGCGAATTGAATTCGAGCACCGCCTTCTTCGCGATCAGCCGCTCGAGCCCTGCCACCTTACCGGCGTCGTATTCCTCGCGGGAAATGATCCCGGTCAGGTAGAGACCCGAGAGCGCCCCGAGATCGAGCGGTACCGTGTGCCCACCGAGTGCCGTCGCCACGACATGGTGCACGACGAACGGCGGAATGCCGTGGATGTGCTCGAGTGTCTTGATCCCGTGGGCGATCGAGTGCTTCTTGGCATGATCGAGCGAAAAGCTGTAGGTCGATTCGAAAACTCCCTGGAGCACACGGCGAAGCGCCAGTGCCGCGCGGGATGGGTCGGGCAGTTCTTGCAGCGTCTCTGCAAGTTCCGCGACCGTCGTCACTCGGATCTCGTTGAGATCGAAGTAGCTCTCCAGCAACCTCGTAAATGCCTTCTCGGCGGCATCGTGCTGGGCATTCTCCAGGCAACAGGCAAAGAGAACCTGCTCGAGCATCGACCGTCCAGTGTTGGCAACCACCGGCTTGTAGTGGGATTTCAACGCCTTGTGGAGTTTCGGAACGAGCTGTTTCCGATTCGGCTGTGGTTGCTTTGCAGCTGTCATGCGCTTTCCTCTGGCTTTTCCTGGTCCTGCCCGTCCACTGTGGCCCCGTGCCGCACCGGCCCGCTCGGCGTTGCCGAAGCCGACACATCTGCGGCAACTTCCTCTGCTGCTCCGTCGGCTGCTTCCAACGACGCGTCAACCGCCGCCCCGGGCAATACCTCGCTGAGCACGCGAGCGATCTCGATCGATCGCTTCACACCGCTGTCGAGCTTGAACTTCAGGCGGGGCGTGTAGCGGGTTTCAATCCGTTCGGCAATCTGCGACTGAAGAAAACCGGCCGAACTCGCCAAGCCCCGCAGGGCCAATTCTTCCTTGGCCGGGCTCCCCATGACCGAAACATGCACCGTGGCGGCTCTCATGTCGGGGTCCATCTCGACCCGCGTTACGGTCACGCCTTGCACCCGCGGATCACGCACCTGCGTCAGGATGGCCATGCTGACCACCTCCCGCACCGCCTCGGCAGCCTTGAGAAGTCGTCGCGTGCTCACGAGAGGGTTCGTGCGACTTCCTCGACGCGGTAGCACTCGAGGATGTCGCCCTCCTTGATGTCGTTGAAACCGGCCAGTTTGATGCCGCACTCAAGACCGTCACGAACCTCGCGGGCGTCGTCCTTCTCGCGTTTCAGCGACTCGATTCCGTATTCGCCAACGATGCGGCTGTCGCGGATGATCCGCAGCCGGCCATTTCTCGCGATGATGCCGGAAATGACCCGACAGCCGGCGATCACGCCGATACGGCTGATCGAGAAGGTTCGCTGAACCACGGCCCGGCCGAGGGTTGCCTCCCGTTTCTCCGGTGCCAGCATGCCTTCGAGCGCCTTCCGGAGATCGTCGGTCACCTGATAGATGATCTCGTAACGACGGACCTGAACGCCCAGATCCTCGGCAAGCGAGCGGGCCCGCTCATCGGGCACAACGTTGAAGCCGATGATCACGGCATCGGAGGCATCGGCGAGCTGCACGTCAGCCTCGGTCACGCCGCCCACCGTCGCCTGGAGCACCCGGATCTTCACCTCGGGATGGTCAAGCTTCTGCAATTCCTTGAGGATCGCCTCGATCGACCCACGGACGTCCGCACGCAGAATGAGGTTCAGCGTGGGCGTCTTCTGGGTTCCGAGACGGTCGAGAAGGTTTTCGAACGTCACGTGAACGGGAGCGCTGACGAGCGTGCTATGACGGCTGATGCTTGTGCGTTTGACCGCCACCTCGCGGGCCAGGGCGATCGAATCGACCACCTGGAACCGATCACCGGGGCCAGGCGCCACGTCGAGTCCGCTCACGAAGACGGGCACGGATGGACCTGCTTCGGTGGTCTTCCGACGCAGGAGCGTGTCTTGCATCGCCTTGACATTGCCACTCGCCTCTCCGCAGACGATGGCGTCGCCGACCTTCAGCGTGCCCTTTTGCACGAGCAGGCAGGCCACGACACCACGGCCCTCGTGGATCGAGGCATCGAGGCAGACGCCGGCGGCAGACCGCTCGACATTCGCCCGCAGATCGTGCAACTCGGCGATGGTGAGCAGCGTGTCCAGCAGTTCGTCCATACCGACGCCGGTGACGGCGCTGGTCTTCACGACCTCCGTCTCGCCACCCCACTCGGTCGGCAGCAGTTCGTTGGCGGCCAGTTGCTGGTAGATGCGATCCACGTCGGCGCCCGGCAGATCGATCTTGTTGATGCACACGACAATCGGCACGTTTGCAGCGCGAGCGTGGCTGATCGCCTCCTCCGTCTGCGGCATCACGCCGTCGTCGGCGGCCACCACGATGACGGCGCAGTCGGTCACGTTGGCACCACGGGCCCGCATCTGCGTGAACGCCTCGTGGCCCGGCGTGTCGACGAACGTGATCGGATGCCCGTTCCGCTGCACGGTGTAGGCCCGCATGTGCTGGGTGATGCCGCCGCTTTCACGTGCAGCCACGTTGATAGCCAGAATGCGGTCGAGCAGCGACGTCTTGCCATGATCGACATGGCCGAGGAACGTCACCACCGGCGCTCGCGACACCCTGAGGGAGGGATCCTCGTCCGTTGCATCGAAGCCCGCCAGCAGTTCCTTCTCGAGATCCTCTGCGGTCTTGATGTCGAGCTGTACGCCGAGTTCGGCGGCGAGCAGTTCGACCGTGTCGCGGTCGAGCATCGACGCCATGCTCGGCATGGTCGACATGCCAAACGCCAAGAGTTTCTTGAGAACTTCGCTGGCCGGAAGGCCGATCGCCTCGGAAAAGGCGCGGACGTTGCACGGCACCTGGATGGTGGCATTCGTCTTTCGCGGCGCCGCGGTCGATACGGTCGCACCGCGACGCGGCCGCGATCCACGACGTCGGCGGCCCAGGCCGTCTTCATCGTCACCGCGGGGCTCTGAAATCCGCTTGCGATTGAGCTGCCGCAACTCGCGGCCGCCGAGCACATCATCGGCCTTCCCACCATGTGGTTTTGCTGCCGTGCGGCGAGGGCGGCCGCTGGCGTCGGTCGGGGGCAACGGGGCCGTTCCGGCACCGCCCGCCATGCCGCTCCGCAGACCAAGGCCACCCGGACGCGGTCGCGGCGTCTCCGCCTGCCGCTGCTCATGCTTCCGCATATGCTCCGCCAGCGGCTTCGCGCCACCGGCCTTCGCGCTACGAATCGCATCGAGCGGAAGCTTGACGTCCGGCTTCTGCGCCGCGGGCTCCTGCGACACACGGGGCGGAGGGGTCCGGCCGGCTGCCGGAAGAGGCGGCAGCTTGAAGGCTGGCCGCGGCACCGGTTTTGCTCCGTCGCCAGCGGGCCTCAGGCCGGCCGGCCGCGGCCGCGGTTCCGCACCCGCAGGCTTCGGCGACTGGATCTCTGCAGGCTTGCCACGCGAGGCAACGCCTGCAGGAGCGATGTAATCTTCGCGCTTGAGCGTGCCCGTCGCCCGTGGGGCGACCGTCGCTACGGGCTTGGGAGCCACCGGGGCAGCAGGTGCTCCCGCAGCGGGCGGGGCAGCAGGCCGTTCAGCCGGCCGAGACTTTCCGGCGATGAATTCCTTGAGCTTGGCGACCTCCTCGTCGGACATGCTCGCCAATGCGGAGCCCTTGTCCTGGATGCCGGCGCGCGTGCACAGTTCGACCAGCTCCTTGCTGTCGATCTTCAATTCTTTCGAGAGTGTGTAGATGCGAACCGCCACGCAAACGCCTCCGCGCCGGACCGTCCCGGCCACCAGCCCTCAGATCCAATGCCGACACCAACCCGCCCAACAAAACACCACGACCACCGGCGATCACGATTCCACCGGTGGAACCGCCTCCGCAGCCGCGTCCTCGCCACCAGTCTCCACCGCGAGGGCCGCCTCTGCGGCATCCGCGTCGGCCGTGGCCTTTGCGATGCGATCCTGCTCACGCTGCTTCCGCCGCTCGTCCGCCGCCGCCACCTCCGCCATCGAGGCACGCTTCTCAGCCTCGGCGACGATTTTGTCGACTGCCTCCGCGGAGAGACCACCCATCTCCATGAGGTCATCGGGCTCGATCACCGACAGGTCGTCATACGAGAGGAAGCCTTCGCCCACCAGCCGCTCGGCAACCGAGTCACCCAGCCCTTCGATCGACGAAAATCCGGTGACAGCCCGCTCGATCTGCTGGTCGAGTTCCTCGCGGGTCATGATCTCGATGTCCCAGCCGCACAACTTGCTCGCGAGCCGGACGTTCTGCCCGCGACGACCGATGGCCAGCGAAAGCTGATCCTCTCGCACGAGCACGATCCCGCGGCCGAGCATCTGGCAGAGGATCACCTCGTCTACCTCGGCCGGCTGCAGGGCATTGGGCACCAGGACCTGCAGATCCTCGCTCCAGCGCACGATGTCGATCCGTTCCCCGCCGAGTTCTTCGACGATGTTCTTGATCCTGTTGCCCCGCACCCCGACGCAGGCCCCAACGCAGTCAATACGGTTGTCGGAACTGATCACCGCGACCTTGCTGCGGTAGCCAGGCTCACGGGAAATGGCCCGAATCTCGATGACGCCGTCGGCGATCTCGGGAATCTCCTGCTCGAAAAGCCGCTGAACCAACTGCGGACGAATCCGCGACAGGATGATCTTCACCCGACTGCCGACCTTCCGGACCTCGAAGATCGTTGCCCGGATCCGCTCGTTGGCGTGATAGCTCTCGCCAGGAATCTGTTCGCTTCGGGGCAGAATCGCCTCGGTCGCCCCCAGCGAGACGGAGGCGGTGGCACCCTCGACACGCGTGACCATCCCGGAAACCATCTGGCCGACCTGCTCCTCGAACTCGTCGTGGATGGCATCCCGCTCGGCTTCACGAATCTTCTGGATGATGACCTGCTTGGCGGTCTGCGCTCCAATGCGGCCCGAGAGTTCGGCAGTATCGATCTCGGCACCGTCATGCGTACCGGTGAGGCGGCCGTTGCTTCTGTCGATGGCGATCGTGATTTGGGCAGTCTCGCCGTACTGCCGGGAGAGCGCTGTTACGAGCGCGGCTTCGATCGCCTGGAAGACGACGTCTTTGTCGATGTTCTTGTCGCGATGGATGGCATCGACGATTCGCAGGATTTCTTCTGGCTTCATGAATTTCTCGGACGAACGCTCGGGCGTATGTCTTGCGACCTTTGAACACGGCCAGACAGACAACCCGACCCGGCGTTCAGCCAGCCGATCCATTCCGCATCAGCGGATCGGCAACCTCACATCCGGCCCGGCCCTCGGCCTGGCACGTCACCGTCATGTCAAGAGATGGCAAGCCAGCAGCCTGGCAGTTGCAGCACTGCCGGCAAAGCCGACGCCATGGGCCATGGGCGCCGAAACACCCGACGGTGTTTGGAACTCGATCCGCAATACCAGCAGCCTCGAAACACGTGACGCAAACCGTGAAATTTACGGCAACTGCGAAAAACTGTCAAGGTGCCAGGGCCCGAATCACGACCGATCCGGCCTGTCCCTGGGGAGTCACCGCCGACGAGAGAAAGACTTTTCCGGACGGATCGCCCCGGCGGGCGGCCCGGATTTGGCAGTCCGGATCCGACTCCTCGAAATTCAACAGTGGAAAGAGTTCCCCGTGCCGCAGTGCCAAAACACTGGCCATGCACTCAACCAGCCCACTGCCCCCCCCTAAGTTGCCGAAGTGGCTCTTCGCGGCCACGGTTGGAATCGTCGCCGCTGCCGCCCCGAGCACCTCGTGCATCGCTGCGGCCTCCTCCCGATCGCCAACCACCGTGCTCGCACCATGGGCGTGGATATGGGACAGGTCGGCAGCGGTCACCGCGGCCATGGAGAGCGCCCGTTGCATGGCCAAAGCCAGGGCCTTCTGCTTGAGGCCGACGCCTCCGGCGAGGCCCGCATTACGGGCCGCATGCCCGACGATCTCGCCATGGATCACAGCACCGCGTGCCCGGGCGTGATCCAACTCCTCGAGAATGAACACTGCAGCTCCTTCCCCGAGCACCATTCCTCTCCGAGACCTGTCGAACGGCCGACTCCAGCGGGTGGGATCGGTCCGCCCAGAACCGGTTGCCGTATCGTCCTCAATCGCCACCTGTTCACTCTGCAACGCATGGACGGTCTTCATGGGATGCACGCGGGTGCCCGTGGCGCCCACGACCATGATGTCGGCCGCATCGCGTTGGATCGTGACGGCAGCCTCCCCGAGCGCAAGGTGCCCGCTCGCCTCACGAAGCGTGAGAGAGTTGCTGGGGCCGCGGAGATCGTTGTAGATGGCGATGTGGCTGGCAGGCATGTTCGGCAGATATTTGAGCAGCCATAGCGGCGTGAGTTGCGGCATGCCGTCGGTGGCCCAGCGGTCGAATTCGAACCCGCCGTCCGCTCCCCGGCACTTGGCCACGCTGGCGGTGAAATCATCGGGCAGCGTGAGCATGTAGTCGGATCCGAACACGCAGCCAAACCGTTCCGGCTGCACACTGCCGGCCTTCGCATCGGAGGCGAACAGTCCGCTGTGATGAAGTGCCCGCTGTGCGGCGGCCACCGCCATCTGGCTCTCCCGGCACATCACCTTGAGCCCCTTGCGAATCGCCTTTTTTCGCTCTCCGTCGAGCGGCCCGAAATTATCGATGTCGCCGGTAAACGCACGGGCCTCGGCCGCGTGATGCAGCGGCAGTTTCGAGCAGGGGAATGACTCCAGCGGGCCGACGCCGCTGCGTCCCTCGACGAGGCCGGACCAGAGATCCTCGAGCGTGAGGCCAAGCGGACAGACGACTCCCATTCCCGTGATCACGACGCGGCGGCCTGCGGCAGCACTCATGGCATTCTTCCTGCTTGTTGAATCGAATTGTGCATGGTCATCCTCGGCACATCCCGGACGACATTCGGAAAGTGATTCATGGGGCGTCGGTCAGTCGCGGCTCAACCACCAGCACCACATCGGTTCGCTTGGCATCGGAAAACAACGCCGGCGAGCCGGCCTTATTCTGCCCGGGAACCGGCCACGGCACCAAGCCGAGCCCGATCAAGAGCGTGCTGTTGGCCGGCCAGCGAAACCGTTCGCCAATCCGGACGGCCGACATTTGCGGCACCTCGATGGGCACCCGCCGCCCATCGGCGGCGGGCGGCGTCATTCCCACCGGGGCCATGCGCTCGATCTGGTCGATCCGACACCGCACCACGGCCTCCACCGCGGTGCCATCCCGCGAGATCAACGGATGCACGTCGATCGACATTCCCTCGTCGCAGCTGGATGCCACCGGCTGCCAGCCCGGTCCGGCTGGCGCCATGTCCTGCACGTAGGGCCGCTTGCGGCCCCCCGTCAGGACCGCCGGGATGCCGTTGGCCGCCAATACCGCTCCCGTCGGAAGTTCCTCGCAGTCACTGCGGGACCGCAGCTTTGCCACCAAAGCCGCCGCCTCCTCGCGCGAAGCGATCCACGCCTGCACCCCGGGCGTGGCCGCGGGTATCGGCCGGAGCATCGGCCGCACGTCATTCCGCCAGGCCGGGCTGCCCACTCCCAGCACGCGGACAGCGAACCGATGCGGCGTGGCGGCGTCGACCGAGAAGCGGGCCGCGATGTCCTCGACACGGACCTGGATGTCGGGCGTATGGAAGCAGCGAAGCACGGATTCGTCCGCCGACAGGGAGGCCACCATCCCTCCGTGCCACTGCGGGGATCCCGTCTCCTGCAGCACCCAGTCGACCACATGACGCTGGCTGCCCGGCCCCGCCCGCCCGACGAAAGGGCTGATGTCGTAGGTTTTCCAGACCTGCCCGTCATCAGCGGGCAGCTGCGCCTGGAGCGACTCAGACGCGGTCCAAGCTGCCAGCAAGACCGCGGTACAGACCAGGCGCACGTGGACCATGGACGCTCATTCTCCAGACGGCCGCACTTCCGCCATCGGCAGCCGTCGTGTCGCTCGTTACGCCAGCCGGCCCAATACCAGACTGGCATTGTGGCCACCGAAGCCGAAGCTGTTCGACATCGCCACGTCGACCGTGGCCTCCCGAGCCACGTTTGGCGTGTAATCGAGGTCGCAGTCGGGGTCTGGAGTCTCGAGGTTGATCGTCGGCGCGATCACGCCGCGGTTGATCGTCAGGGCGCAGACGACCAGTTCGATGCCGCCGCTGGCGCCGAGCGTGTGACCGAGTTGGCTCTTTGTGCTGGAGATCGCCAGCCGCCTCGCATGGTCTCCGAAGACCCTTTTCACGGCCACAGTCTCGGCCTTGTCTCCCAACGGGGTGCTGGTGCCGTGTGCGTTGA
>JBIIMX010000127.1:0-8771 GCA_044337765.1 Pirellulales bacterium
ACGATCTCCGTCGCCGAAAACCTCTTCAAGGACGCCGCGGGCAACTTCAGCCTCAAATCAGCCGATCTCGGCATCCTCACCGACACCATCCGGCCCACCATCACGATCACCGCCCCACGCGACACGAAAAAACAACCCGTCAAGGCTGGAGAGGCGATGGTGGTGAGCTTTACCCTCAGCGAGCCCTCGAGCACCTTCGATCGCGCTACGATCGATGCCGTGGGCGGAACGATCGGTACCGTGACCGGATCGGGCACCCGCTACGAGGCGACCTTCACTCCGACCGCGAATTTCACCGGTGTCGGAAGAGTTGCCCTGGCCGACGGGGCCTTTGCCGATCTGGCAGGCAACGGCGGTCTCGCGAGCGAACTGTCGCTGTCGATCGATGCGGCCCCGCCGGGGACTCCGACGCTCTCGCGCACGGGCCCCGTAGTGAACGTCGCCGGGCTCGACTCGGATGCAACCTGGTCCTTGAGCCTCGACGGAGGCGTGTCGTGGCGGGCGGGGAGCGGGACAGCCTTCGGGCTGCCGGTGCCCGCCGTTGCCTCTCCTGCCGTTGTCTTCTCGGCCGTGCCGACCTACGCGGCCCGATCGATCCAGGTCCGACAGACCGACGCCGCCGGCAACATCGGGCTCGTGGCGACGTTCGACAGGGAGATCAAGTTCACCCAGGGTGCCACCGCCTTTGCCTTGGACGACTTCACGCTTGCCAACGGCCGGCCACTCGATTCGACGAAATGGACGGTTCAGAACGGCAGCTTCGCCGTGACGAACGCGGCGATCGCAGCGGTCGGGGCCGACGCGGCGTTGGCGGTGCGGAAAGACGCTGCCCAGGTGAACTCCAGGGTGTCGGCCGTGATCGCCATCGGCGGCGGCCAGAGCGTGGGGCTTGTGACGCGATCCACGGGCTCAGGCACGACCGCCAACCGGTACGTCGGCTCGATCACGAAGCTCTCCGACGGCCGCTTCGAAGCCACGATCGAACGCGTCAATCTGGGCGTCTCGACCCGGCTTGCCTCGGCCATCGTCGCCAAGGGGACGGGCACGCTCGTGTTCGACGCCGTCGGGGCGATGTTCACGCTGTCGCTCGACAACCAGATCATCGCCTCAGCTCTGGACGTGTCGCTCTCGGCCATCTCGGTGGCGGGCGTGAGCGGCATCCGGCTTTCCGGTGCAGGCGCGACCCTCGACGGCTTCAGGGCCCGAACGCTTTCGATGCAGTGATCTTCCGGACTTTTTCAGACCCCACTCCTTTTTAAAAGAAATGGCTGACATGCGCAAGAAAACGGCAAACCACCGCAGGGGCACGACTGCCCAGGTCCTCGGCGGCGAACGGCTCGAACCCCGAGCCATGCTCGCGATGGAGGAATTTCTCGTGAACGGCGGTGCCGATGCGGCCCTCGTGAACGGCGAAATCCCGGGCTGGCGTGAGGTTCGCGGATCCTCGTGGACGCGGGGCCGCCAGGTCACCCCCCAGGCGGGCATTGGCCACTTCTTCGCCGGCCGCGTCGCGTCGGCCGAACTCTCCCAATCGGTGAACGTGTCGAGCGCCGCGGCCGACATCGATGCCGGCCGGCAGCGGATGGAGTTTTCCGGATTCATTCGCAACTGGAACCAGAGCCCCACCGACACGAGCCGGATCATCATCGAATACCGCAATGGCGGCGGCAACATCGTGGGGACCTCTTTTGACACGGGCAATCGGTTCAATCGCACGGCCTGGTCGCCGATCAAACACAACGACACGCTACCGGCCGGCACCCGGTCGATCACGGTGCGGCTCCTAGCCGAGCGGAAGTCCGGCGGCGACAACGATGGCTACTTCGACTCCCTCTCGCTGAAACTGGGGCCCGAGCGACTGCCCCCAGGACCAGGAGACATCACGGCCACGGCAAGACTGGAAGGCCGGGAACTCGTCATCGACGGCGACTTCTCTGCCAACAACGCGCAAGTCGACAGTGTCGGCTCCCAGATCCGCGTAAAGATGGTGTCGACGCCGGCAGGGCTCTTTCTCACCGACCCGAGCGTCACGATCGAGCGATTTTTCGACTCTGCTGCCATTTCCAGCATCCGCTTCCACGGCCGCGGCGATGACGACCGATTCGTCAACAATGTCGCGATCCCATCGACGGCCTACGGCGGCCCGGGCAACGACTATCTCGAAGGCACAAGCGCCGTGGACACCTTCTACGGCGAGGACGGCAACGACACGCTCGCCGGCTATGGCGGCAAGGACATGCTGAACGGCGGCGGGGGCACCGACAGCGGCAACGCCACGGCGGGGTCACAGTTGCCCGGGTGCGAAAGCGTGCAACTCAGGGGCCTGCCGTCGGGCAGCCCCCAGGCCAAGAACAAGTGCGGGCCCAACTCCGCCTGGCGGGTCATGAACTCGCTCGGCCACACCGCGACGCTGCAGCAGGTCACCGACGCGGTGAGCGAGCGTTCGATCGTCGCGAAATGGAACCTCGGCTCGATCGGCAGCACCCTCGTGCGGGCGATGAATGCCACCCGGACTCCGTCGATCGGCCCCGCATTCAGCCTGAAGACGAAGTCGAGCATCGACGCCATCGCCACCGGGCTCCAGGCGGGCCGACCTGTCGTGGCCATGATCCAGGCGACCGGAACCGAAACCTATACCGTCCGGCCATTCGGCGTGCCAATCACCTACAAGGTGCCCGCCCTGCACTGGATTGCAGTGACCGGCGTAAACAGGGGCAGCCAGACGATCTCCTACAAAGACACCGACGGCAACGACTATTCGATGTCGTTCGCCAGCTTCAACAGCAAGTTCAATTGGAACTTCGGCGCTGCCACCAACGCTGTTGCTCAATCGCTCGGCGTCGTGAAAGGCACGATTATCGTTTAGTCGGCGACCGCAACGGCATTCATCTCGGGGCTGGCATGGTCGCAGGATCGTTGCGTGCGAATGGTTTGATCAAGTCGGCGAGTCGCTTCTAGACTGGAGGCAAATGCCATTTGGCCGACGAGGAGACAGACCATGAACATGCCCGGGAATGCTGTTTTAACCAACACGCCTCCGCCGATCGCCGTCATCATGGCCGCCGGCCGCGGCACGCGGATGGGAGGCGATCTGCCGAAGGTACTGTTCGAGGCCGCCGGCAAGCCGCTCGTTCGCTGGGTGCTCGATGCGCTGGCGGCCGCCGGTGTGACCGACAGGATTGTCGTGGTCGGCTACAGGGCCGCCCTCGTGGAGGACGCTCTGGCCGGCCTGCCAGGTGTGTCGTTCGCCCTCCAGAAGGAACAGCGTGGCACAGGCGACGCCGTGGCCGCGGCGGCCTCACTGATCGAGGAGCGGATTCGCCAGACCCCAACCGATGCCCGGCTACCGGTAGTCATCGTCTGCGGCGATTCACCGATGCTACGGCCGGAGAGCGTCACCGGCCTGCTCCACCGATTTGCTGAAGTGGACGCGGCCTGCCTGCTCGGGACCGCCATCACCGCCGACCCCACCGGACTGGGCCGGATCGTGCGGGACGCCGACGGAAGGTTCGTGGGAATCGTCGAGGAGAAGGATGCAACGTCCGAGCAGCGGGGCATCCGCGAGGTGAACATGAGCACCTACGTGTTCGAGGCGCGGGCCCTGCTCCATGCCCTTTCGCACCTCGGAAATGCGAACGCTGCTGGCGAATACTACATCACCGACTGCCCCGGCATGCTGCTGGCCGAGGGCCGTGTCGTCGACGCCGTCGCCTGTCTCGACCAGAGCGAGACGCTTTCGGTAAACACACCGGAACAACTTGCCGCTGTCGCAGCGGCGCTTGCCTCCGATCCGACCCCCTGAAACTGCACCACCTCCGGAGAGACGCGAGATGAAAGCTCCGCGTCCACCGGCCTCTGTCAGTCCGCACCAAGACCCGCATCGGCTTGAACAACCCGCAGCCCCCGGTCACAGTGGCAGTCTGTCAGTGCCCCCTTACGAGCCGCCCCGCCCCGCCCGCAGGATGGAACGATGAACGACCTGAAGATCTTCTGTGGCCCTGCCAATGCGCCGCTCACGCAGGACATCTGCCGCTACCTGAACCTGCCGATGGGCAAAATCTCGATGGGCCGGTTCCCCGACGGCGAGATCTCCTGCAAGATCGACGAGGACGTCCGCGGCCGGGACGTCTTCATCGTGCAGCCCACCTGCCCGCCCGTGAACGAAAACCTGATGGAGCTGCTCGTCATGATCGACAGCTTCAAGCGGGCCAGTTCCTACCGGCTCACGGCCGTGATCCCCTACTTCGGCTACGCCCGCCAGGACCGCAAGGACGCCGGTCGCGTCCCGATCACGGCCAAACTCGTGGCGAATCTGATCACGCGGGCAGGTGCCGACCGCGTGCTCGCAATGGATCTGCATGCCGCTCAGATCCAGGGCTTTTTCGACGTCCCCGTGGATCACCTCTATGCCGCGCCCGTGCTCAACAATCACCTGCAGTCGATGGATCTGCCGCATGACGAACTCGTGGTGGTGAGTGCGGATGCGGGTGGCATCAAGCGGGCCGTCGGCCACGCCAACCACCTCGGCGTGCCACTGGCCATCGTGGACAAGCGTCGGCTCAGCGCCGACACGACCAAGAGCACGAACATCATCGGTGCCGATGTGTCGGGAAAGATCGCGCTCATGTTCGACGACATGATCAGCACGGCTGGATCGATCTGCTCGGCGGCCGAGGTGGTCCACCGCCACGGGGCCAAGGCTATTTTTGCGGCAGCCACCCACGGTCTGCTCGTGGGCCCCGCCATCGAGCGGCTCAGGGCCGCCCCATTCGCCGGCATCATCATCACCGACTCGATCCCCCTGCCGCCCGAGAAATCGCTCCCCAACATCACCGTGCTTTCGGTGGCGAGCCTGCTCGGCCAGGCCATCAAGCGGATTCACCGCAATGAGTCGGTGAGCATGATGTTCCAGTGAGCCGAATCCGGCCTGCCCCGGCCCGGGCGACCGGCCGCACACATCGAGTCAAATCGGCTCCCTTGCAGGGCAAATAGCCCTGAAAGCGGGCGAGAGTGAACTCGGCTTGCGGAACGGCCATTCCGTGGCAAAATAGCACGCTTTCCAAGAGGAGTTCCCATGAGCGATTCTGTTGAAGTCAAGCTCCGCAAGGCCACGGGCAGCCGTGAGAGCCGGCGGCTGCGGCACCAAGGCTTGGTGCCCGCGGTGCTGTACGGCCACGGCGAGAAGGTCGTTGATCTCGTTGCCACCCGCGAAGCGATCCAGGCGGCCATCCGGCACGGCAGCCGTATTGTCGAACTGAAGGGAGCCGTGAAGACCGGTGCCCTGATCCGCGAATTGCAGTGGGACACGTTCGGCGTCGAGCCGATCCATGTCGACTTTCTGCGGGTGAGCGCCTCCGACCGCGTGAAGGTGAAGGTGCCAGTCGACCTCAAGGGCGAGTGCCCGGGCCAGCGGTCTGGCGGTGTGGTCAGCCTGATCATGCACGAGATCGAACTCGAATGCCGGGCCGACGCGGTGCCCGAAAAGATCCACGCCGCGGTTGGAAAACTCCAACTCGGTGGCACGATCAAGGTCCACGACCTCGAACTTCCCGCCGGAGCGAAGGCTCTTGCCGACGCCGATGAGGCGGTCGTTACCTGCATGGTCCCGGCAGAAAAGGCCGAGGAGTCTGCCGCAGGCGGTGCGGAGCCCGAACTGATCGGTCGCAAGGCGGCCGAGGAAGGAGAAGCCGAAGCGGAGAAGTCGTGACGTTGGCAGCGTGAGCCGCCTTCGATGCCTCCGGGCAACCACACGTGAAACTCTGACCTGAAACTCTGACTTGAAACTTTTGGTTGGCTTAGGCAATCCGGGCCGTGGCTACGAAGGCACCCGCCACAATGTGGGCTTCGAGGTGCTGGAGATTCTGGCCAGGCGGGCGGGATCGCCCGTGCGGCGTGCACGATTTCAGGGCGAAACGGCTCAGGCCACATTGCGAGGCTCGTCCGTTCTCTTGCTTTGGCCGCTGACGTGGATGAATCTCAGTGGCACGAGCGTGCTGGCGGCGCGGGACTTCTACAAAATAGACGACGGTGACATCCTGGTGATCTGCGATGATTTTCAGCTTCCCAACGATACGATTCGGCTGCGTTCCGGCGGATCGGCCGGCGGTCAAAATGGCCTCTCGGACGTGCTCTCCCGTTTGGGAAGTACTGCCATCCCGAGGCTCCGAGTGGGCATCGGCCCGATGCCCGCTGGCTGGAAGTCGGCCGATTTCGTCCTGGGAAAGTTCGCACAATCGGAGCGGGAAGCGATCGACGGCCTGCTGGAACGGGCGGCCGACGCCGCGGAGGAATGGGCTGCACTGGGCATCCAGGCTGCCATGAACAGGTATAACTAGGCCGCCGGCGCACGACGGCCCACTGACCGACCGGACACAATTCACACGTACGACCCCCAAGACCCCTGATTTTGGAGAGCATGAGATATGTCGGTATATGAGGGAATGTTCATTCTCGACCCCACCAAGTACTCCCGCGATCCCGCGGGGTCGGCCCAGCAGGTTGCCGACATCATCACGCAAAACGGCGGCACGATCCTTGCGGCCCGCCTCTGGGACGAGCGCAAACTCGCCTACCCGATCAAGGGCCACAAGAAGGGTGTTTATTGGCTGACCTACTTCCGCATGGAAGGGGCCAACCTGACCGCGCTCGAGCGTCAGTGCGAGATCACCGACGACATCATCCGAAAACTCGTGCTGCGGGTGGACCCGCGGATTGCAGACGCCCTCGTGCAGCATGCCCTCGCTGGTGACACGGCAACGCGACGCCCCGCTCCTCCCGTCGGTGCTGCTGCTTCCGTTGGTGCAGGCGACGGGCCTGGAACTGCCGAAGCGGAGTGACCCTGATTCATCCTGGTTTTGGAGCGGCTGCCAGCGGGCCTGAAAAGCCCTTGATCCTCAGGTGCTTGCAACGACAGCGGACAAGGGCTATCCTTTCAACACTGTTGTACAGCCGTTCAGTAACCCAGGTTCGTTCAAGAACACAGCATTCAGTTCAAGAACACCGCATTCGAAGGAGTCGTGCGTCATGGCGAGCTTTAACAAAGTCATCCTGCTTGGCAACGTGACCCGGGATCCCGAACTCCGCTACATAGCCAACGGCACGGCAGTGACCGACATCGGGCTGGCCGTGAATGATCGCCGCAAAACGGCCACCGGCGAATGGGTCGAGGAGACCACGTTTGTCGATGTGACGCTCTGGGGCCGCACCGCCGAGATCGCCGGCGAATATGTCACCAAGGGCTCCCCCCTTTTGATCGATGGACGGCTCAAACTCGACACGTGGGAGAAGGACGGCAAAAAGAATTCCAAACTCCGCGTCGTATGCGACCGCATGCAACTCCTTGGCAGTCGTTCCGGCGGCGAGGGCCGCCCAGGTGACGCCCCCCGCGGTCGCGGCCGGCCCGCAGCCCCCGGCCGCGGCGGCCCGGCGAATGCCCCCTCTGATGAATACGACCAGAGCGGCGGGTATGATGTTGGCGGCGATATCGGCGCCAGCGTCGAAAGCCGAGGCGGCGAAGACGATATTCCGTTCTAGGCCCTGGGCACTCTCCCTGGGCACTCTCCCTGAGCACTCTAGCGAGCGCCTGGCAGAGCTTCTGGCAGCTCCCGAAAACACGCTCACAATCATTCCTTCTACAGCTTCAAACACCCCCTAACGCCCCCTCTGACAGGAGTTCAAGATGCCCGTACGAGACCTGCCGACAATCCACGTGCCCGCCCAGTCGCGGCTTCCGAAAGGCAAACGCGGCGGCATTGAACTGTTGCTGGTGCACAATGTCGAACATCTTGGCAAGCAAGGCGAGGTGGTCGAGGTGAAGCGGGGCTTTGCCTACAACTATCTCATCCCGCAGGGCTTGGCGACCGTCGCCACCGAGCATCACAAGCGGATGGTGGAAAAGCACCGCGCGAAACTCGACGAGATCGCCCGGGAGCGGCTGGCCGGCCTCCGCAATCTCCTCGCCGAATTGGTGCGGACGAGCGTCACGATCGAAGCCAACGCCAACGACGAGGGCCACCTCTACGGCTCCGTTGGATCGACCGAGATCTCCCGCTCGCTCAAGCAGCAAGATCTGATGGTCACGCCCGACCAGATCATTCTGCAGGGGCCGCTGAAGGAAGTGGGGCTCTACACCGTCCGCGTGCGGCTTGCAGCCGAGGTGGAAGGCGATCTGAAGGTATGGGTGGTGCCGTCGAGCAGCGAGAGCGCGGCGAAATAATTCGTCGCATCGCTTCCGCAGAATCGCGTTGTCGTAAGGCAGTTGATCCGCTGGCCATCTGCTCTCTTCGGGCCAACTACAGGGAGGCGGTCATATGGCTGCATCACGTGATGCCGCGTCGAAGGATTCGTCGCGACGGGATTTTTCCGACAAGCACGCATCCGGGCAGCGTTCGTCCGACCGACGGCGCCGAAACGGAGACGATCGTAATGGCGGAGCCGGGTCGTCTGCCGCCCACCTCGAATCCCGCGAGCGGCCGGCCAACGTCGATGCCGAGCGGGCGGTGCTCGGCAGCATCCTGCTGAAGCCCGATGTCTGCGATGACATCGCCCTGCTCGTCCGGCCCGACGACTTTGCCGACGAAGCGCACCAGGTGCTCTACAGGCACCTGCTCGAACTCCACGATTCCGGCAAGCGGATCGACACGACGATCCTCCACGAACGGCTGCGCACGCAGGGCGACCTCGACCGCGTTGGCGGCGCTCCCGCCATCGTCGAGATTCTCGAATCAGTGCCACATGCCGCGCACGCCACGCACTACGCCCAGATCGTCCGC
>JBIIMX010000128.1:0-8723 GCA_044337765.1 Pirellulales bacterium
AGGCGGCACCGATGGAGTTCCCATGCTGAAACATCGACCCCAGCTGGCCCATGGCTGTCATCGGGGTTGCATAGGCCGGGATCGCGATGCCGGTCATCACCAGTGGCGACCAGGGATTGTCATGGGCCATGGAACGCTGCAGCGAGCCTGTGGGCAGGATCACCGCCAGCAGGCCGACCCCGAGGATTCCGATGCCAATCAGACCGGCGGTGGGGCCAACCGTCTCATGGGCCATTTCAACGGCGATGGCAAGAATGCGTTTGATTCCGTGCGGCGGGGCCGGAGGCTCCGGCACGTGCACTTCCGTGTCAGGGTAGAGCCAGTCAAAGATCGCCCCAGAAAGCGTCACGACGATCAGTGAGCAGCAGGCGAATGCGAGAATCGTGAACGGCTTCGACAATGTCAGGCCGTAAAGCAGCGACAACGGATCGAAGAGGGGGCTGGAGAGCGCAAAGGCGAAGATCGTGCCGATCGCGATACCGCTGGCACGGAGCTGCCGGCAGATCGGAATCACGCCGAGTGAGCACCCTGGCAGGAGCATGCCGATGAGCCAGGACTGCACCAGCGAAGAAAGGGAGTTTGAGCCGAACAACCGCTTCGTATCCGCATGGCCCATCAGCCTGCTCAGCATCCCCGTGATGCACAGGCCGGTAAAAATAAACGGCGCGGCCTGCAGCAGCGCCTGAATCATCCGCAGTACAGCGCCCCAGGCGAGTTCGATCATGGCTTCTCCTCCGAGGGGATGTCAGGCGGCAGCAAGGCATCGGCTTCCGACAGCGTCTTCATGGAGGCGGCCAACGTTGCCGAGAGGGTTTTTTGAGGGCCGTCAGCCAGCCGGCCGGCATCCTTGAACGCCTGCAGTGCGTTGGCGAGGCGGTTCGCAGCGTCCCGCACATGCTCCCAGTCCCGTCGGCCAAGTTCGGTGTCTGCTGCCAGCTCCGGCAGCCAGCGAACGATGTCGAGCAGTTGACGCCGCTCGAGCTCACAATCCGGTGCCTGCAGCATGCCTGATGTCAGCACACCGCCGCGATGGGCGATGTCGACGACGGCCCGGCGGAACGTGCGCGGGTGATGTTCCGGCAAAGCGTGTGCGTCCTCGTCATGACCCCCTGTCGGCCCAGCGCACCCGCCAACCATCACAACGGCGAGCGCGAGCATGATTGCCCTGCACAAACCATGCCTGCTCCACCGGCATTTCAGGACCATGTCGGCGCCTCCACTCCCTGCAGCAGCTCCCTGATGAAACGGTTTGTATCGCCGCGATCCCCGCCCAGTCTCACCGAAAGCACGGGCACCGCGACACGCTGAATGTCGTCGGGGGTTACGAACTGCCGCCCGGCCAGGTAGGCCCAGGCCTGCGCCGTGCGCTGCCACGTCAGCAGTCCGCGTGGACTGACTCCGAGCGGAATGTCGCGGTGCGTCCGCGTCGATGCCGCCAGGGTGACCAGATAGTCCTGTACCGGTCCGGTGACCGGAATCGCTGCCACGGCCGCCTGCATCGCCGCCAACTGGCCGGCCGCGAGAATCGGGCCGGCGGCGGCGGCGTGTCGAGCCCCGGTGGCATCTGTGACAGCCGCCGCGAGCATCGCTCGTTCGTCGTCGCGATGCGGATAGCCGATCTCAAGCTTCATGGCAAAGCGATCGAGCTGCGCTTCGGGAAGAGGATAGGTGCCGTGCTGCTCGTGAGGATTCTGCGTGGCGATCACGAAGAACGAATCGGCGAGCATGAAGCGTTCGGCATCGACCGTGACCTGCCGCTCCGCCATGGCTTCCAGAAGTGCGCTCTGGGTGCGTGGTGTGGCCCGATTGATCTCGTCGGCCAGCAGGATGTCGGAAAAGACGGGCCCGCGCCGAAACTCGAACTCCCGATCCTTCTGGTTGAAGATGTTGAAACCGGTGATGTCGCTCGGCAGCAGGTCGGGCGTGCACTGGATGCGGGCGAATTGGCCGCCGACCGCGTCGGCGAGTGCCTTGGCAAGCGTCGTCTTCCCGAGACCCGGTCGATCTTCCAAGAGCAGATGCCCACGGGCAAGCAGGCAGACGAGCACGTGCTGGACGACGTCCTGCTTCCCCTTGAGCACGTTGTTGAGTCGGTCGCGAACCGCTTCCACGCGGTCGAGGGCGGTGGCCCCGGTAGTGCTTGCTGGAACCGTCACGAAAACTCCTTGATCGCGTGTTGACCGACATTCTTCGGCGTTGCAGCCTTTTCCAGCGACATGACCGTCATGAGCTGTTTCAACGACCAGATCCTACCCGCAGAGCGACAGGTGCCCTCTGCCGTGTTGCCAACGAACGCCGGCGCGTAGAGTGCCTGATCGGCAAGACTCACGAAGGCCGCGATCTCCCCGGACAGCGGTCGGATTGCCGGCGCAGCCCCGGCCATCCGCTCCGACACCTCGGCCAGCCAGCGGGAAGGAGTCGCGTGCTGCGGTCGAGGCAAGCCGGCCCTGGCACAGCGACGCTCCAGGAGTCCAAGCATCCTGACCACCGTCAGACGCTCGTCGCGGTGGCTCCGTAGCCGCCATGCGGCCTCATCGATCGCGTCCATGACCATCGCCCGGCGGCGCACGAGGAGCGCGAGCCCCGCGCAGACTGCCAGCGAAAGCCAGGGATGGCGAACACAGAAGCGACCACATGCCATGATGGGCTGCAGGATCGCCTCCGCCAGCGTGAGCGGCGGGGCAAGGACGATGTAGCCGGGCGTGGGATCGAGTGTCATCCAATGGCCCGACCCGACCTGCACCTCCACCCAGAAGTGGACGTCCGCAGCCATCACCGGTGTGTGGTCGCAACGGCGGTCGTAGCGCATCGGATCGGCATAAAAACCACTCGCAAGTCGCGTTGTGTACCCCAGCGAACGCAGTGCCCAGACGGCGGAACTGGCGAACAGGTAGTCGGGGCCGCGGCGACTCACAAGCAGGAAGTCGGCCACGCTGTTGGTGCTGTCGCTGGAGACGGGAGTCGCCGCGTCGAGCGTGTGCCCGGACCGTATGCGGTCGATGACCCGCTCGACCTGAGGCCAGCCAGCCCGCAGCCCCACCACCCAGGACTCGGCAAGCGCGCGAACCTCCGCGGAGTGGGAATCGTCGCCGAATTGCCGGCACTGTTCCGGTCCACCTTGAAAATAGGGCCGTGTGCGTGGAAATAGCCGCACATCCACCAGCCGAGACTGCAGGTGCACCGTCAGCATGTCGGGCAGTTTCGGCTGGTCGATGCCGATCACGCCCGGCCGCTCCCAGCGGTAGAAATCGGACGCTGCGACCTGGTCGATGTGCACCCCCGTGAGTTCGTTGGGGGTGGGGATGCTGGCGGTATCCAGATCCACAACCTTGATGGCGTGTGATTCTGGAGTCGCGAAGAAGTCGCAGGCACTTGAAACGCCGGGCCGCAGCCAAGGGCGGTCATGAACCATTTCGATCCGCAGGTCCGGCAGGTTTTCGGGCAGTTGCTCCGACCGCCAGTCAACGCCGTCGTAGAGGTCGAAACTTTCGAGCTTCAGGTGCAGCGGCACTCGGCCCTTCACGTAGAAGAGCGCACTCGATTCCAGATCGCGCATGCGCTGCATGCTTGGCTTGCCAGCCTGTCGCACGGTGGAAAACTCGCGACTTGGGCGTCGCGATTTCGCCATCGACGAATTTTCAGGCAGCACGGTCGTCTGTGGCGGCAGGCTGATCGCCCGCAGCTTTTTCTTCTGGACGACAGGCTCGTTGTACATGTCGTCATAGACGTCGTAGAGCGTCGGGTCGTGGGAGCTCGCAAACGGCGCATCCTCGATCGGAGCGAAACTGCGGATATTGTCGAGCCCTGCCACCAGTGCATCACCGTCCCCGATGCCGCTGCGGGCCATGGGCGACGAGTCCCGCCGGCCCCCAGACGTCGGCATGAAGCCCTCCAGGGCATGGATCTGGCGGCCTGCAATCGGCACGGTCACGAGGATGGCGAGCAGGGCCAGCGGCACGGCAAGCAGCCATCTGCGCGGCAACACGCGGTCCGAGGACGCTTCGAGGCGATGCTGCAACGAGTCCCAGTGGGTGCCCATCAGCCACCAGACACCGATCAGGGAGAAGACCACCACCAGGCCTTGGATCCACAGGGCATGCACGCTGGCCGACGCGAACACGATGAGAAATGTCGCGAGTGCATTGCACGACCGCTGTGCCCCCTCGTGATGAGAGAGTACCGCCAACGCGATGACCGCGTTGCGAATGATGACCAGCAGCAGGATGTCGAGCAGCATTGGCGACTGAAGGTACCCACGTACCAGGGCCTCGATCACGACACCCACCGCCACGATCGCAGCAGCCCATGACAAACGCGACGTACTCGTCGCGCCCACCAGGGGATACCGACGGCGGAGCAGGTCGCCCACGCCCAACGCAACCAGCCCGCCGGCCAGCGTCAGGGCGGCGTACCAGCCGACATCGGTCGATCGATCGAGGCCATGGACCGCGACGTGCACGGCAATGCATGCCAGGACCGCAAGCACCATCGTCAGCCATGCGGTGGCCGGGCGAGCCTGCATCGTGGTTGGCGTGTCATCCCGCACGGCAGATGTTCCTCCATCCTTCGCGGAAGGCAGTCCATGGATCGGTCGTCCATGCCAGCCTGATCATCCTCCCCGGCAGGGCCAGCGAGGCCGCTGTGGGAACACCCTCGTCTCCTTGAGAGCCGAGCACAATCCACAGTTGGTCGCCATGCACATGCCGATGCTCGGTGCGGTGGACGGTCCCGCGATCGGTCGTGACCGTGACCTGAAACACACCGCAGTTGTGGTGATGAATCCGCCGACATTCGTGCGTGGCATGTTCATGCTGACACGCTTTTGACTCGTGTTGGCACGGCTGAAATCGCGCCAGTTCGTCAAGAAAGCGTCGGAGGCCCTCGACACCGGGAGCCACCGGGATCGTCTCATGGCCAAAGCAGCATTCCACGCGGGCATTGTGCCGGTGGTAGGCGGCGCAAATGCTGGCCGCGATCCGGATCGACCATTCAAGGGTGCCCGATGCGCCGGCCCCCTCGTGGACTGCAGGATCGGAATCGAAAACCACCCGGACAGCGGCGAGAACCGGCGATTCCCGCTCGCAGACGACCATTGCCCCGGTGCGGGCGGTCTGAGCCCAGTGCACGCGGCGGAGCGAGTCGCCGCTGCGAAAGGGACGTGTCCCGGCCATGTCGCCCGAATCCCCGACACGCTGCTCGGAGAAGATGTCATCCGTGGGTCTGGTTTCGGCGGCATCCAAGAGCGTGTCGAGTGGCACGATGTCGGGCCACACGATGAGTGGCCGGTCGACGACGACCTCGCGGCTGGCTTCCCGCAATCCGAATGGAAACGACGTTGCCAGCCGGACGGCGGTGCGTGGATATTCGCCCCGGCATACCGGCACGAATTCCCAGGAGAAATCAGTCTCAGATCCGCCGGCGACCCGCGCCAGCGCGATGGTCGCCTCCGATCCGAAATCGCCGGTGATGCAAATGCCCCAGACCGGCCACGGCCAGGCATTGCGGACCGACACCGTCGCCCGGGCCGGCATGCCGGCGGTGACCCGACGATCATCAAACCGGAGTCGGGCCGTGAGGCCGAGGATTGAGATCGTCGGCCAACCATATCCAAGCGCGATCACCCCGAGAATCGCCACAGCGGAGATGAGTGCGACAGGGTTGACGAACACCGCACACGCTATCGCAGCCACGAAAGCGACCGCGAGCGTCGCGATAGGCTTCTTGACCCAGTAGACCCACGCGTTGGCCCATGGACAGAAGTCGTAGGTCGCCGCCCACGCCACGAATTTCCAGGGCGATTGCATGGTGTCCCGTCCCGCTCCCACCGACCGTGTGCAACAACGTTGCACACGCAATCTTATTGCATAAAGATTCGTGGACTGCAAGCCAGCGGTATCCCCCAACGCCGGGGGGCGGGTTTCGGCACGCCGAAGAAATGCCGGGCAAAGCCGCTACCGGCAGCCCTATGACACTACACCACCTGCGGGAACATCCGGTCGGCCTCGTGGAGCACGGCGACACTCTCCGCACGGTGCGCGAGCCGTTCCACCACCTCGGGCGTTGCGGCGAAGCCGAGTTCCAATTCCTCGACCGTCGTCTCGTCGAGATCGGAGAGGAGGACGAGCCGCCGTTCGCCGAGTGCACGGGCGAAGAACCGAGTCTGAAATGCGTCGACGATGAGCGGCTGATCGCCGGTGCCCAGTGCCTCGCGGACGAGCCCATCGAGCGGTGCACCCTCCCGCCAACGCGCGAAGATCACTCCCGGCCGCTCCGCGAGCCGGCTCGCTATGCAGACCGTGCCACCCGGATGCGTCACACGGGCTGCTGCTGCCACCGCCCGCAGCAGCGCGGCGGTCCCACCGCGCGGATTGGAGAGGGATGCGATTGTGAGCAGGGCAGCCGACTGCACCCGAGGCCTCCAGCCCGCGGCCAATTTCCGCGCTTGCCGTGCCACGGCATCGGGCAAACCGAATGCCGCCGCGCAGAGCGTGCCATTCCGGCCGACGACGACCCGCAGGCTCGCGCAGACGCCCAATTGCCAGGTCGCCTCTTGGTTGCTGACCGCGCAAGCGTCGAGAGCCAGTCGGCCTCGTTTGGCCAGTGACTGCACGATCTCCTCCCGGCAGGTCCGCCTTGAAAACGTGGGCCACAGTTCGCCCTCGAGCGAGCCGCGTCCAAACGCAGCATCCCACCCCCATTGGCCAATGCTCACGACCACATCGGCGTCCACGAGCGTTCTCGCCAGATGAATCGGCCGACCGGCCTCATCGGCAGCCATATAGGATGTCTGCAGTTCGTTCGCCGGATCGAATGCCGTCGCGCCAGAAAAATTGGCGGCACCTGTTGCCTGCTGGGGCACGGCAGCACCCAGCGGTTCAAGCGGGGGAGCATGCAGGACGGTGATGTCGTCAGGGGCCACCCCTGCGGCGACCAGATGCGTCGCAACCGCGGCCACGACCTCGGCCGCCTGAGGTACGTCACCTGCCAGGCCGATGGCGACGCGGTCGCCCGGCACGACGTGCGACCCCAAGGGCGGTCCGGCCTGCGTCGTGGTGAACGCTGCCGTGACCAGTCGTCGCGCGGCCTCGCCAACCACTCCCTCCGGCCCTCGGCAGTCGGCAACGAGAGCGTGTTCGTCCACCTCCAGCAGCAGCGGCGCTTCGGCCCCGTAGTCGAGCGATATGCATTTCACCGTCGCAACATCCTTTTTCACCATGCTACCCGTTGGCGACCCCCGCGGACGAGAGCCTGGAATGGTCTGGCCGCGGCAGCGACGTTTTGGCCATGATGGCCATATGAACAACGCATTTCACTCGCCGGTACGCCGTCTCGCTTTCCTCGTCGTTTTCCTTGCGTCTCTGTCTCTGACCGGATGCAGTGCCGATCCCCGCAGCCTGCTTGACGAGATGAGCCGAGCCTACAGGACCGCCGAGGCATACGCCGACAATGCCCGCGTCCGTATCCGCTACACCCGCGAAGGCACGGAAGTGGATCAGTCGATTCCATTCCGCGTGGTTTTCGAGCGGCCCGACCGGCTGCGGATCGATTGTTACGATGCGCGGATTGCCGCCGATGGCACGATGCTCCACGCCGCGGTGGGCAACGTGCCGGGGCAGGTGCTCGAGGAGCGGGTGAAGAGTCCGCTCACGCTCGATCAACTCTTCGCCGACGAGCAGGTCCGGCGGACGCTCGCCGAGGGGGATGCCGGCTGCCCCACGCAGTTGCCGCTGCTGCTCGCCGACGACACCGTCGACCTGATCATTGCCGAGGCCGTGACCAAGCCGCAGATCACCGGTCGCGAACAGGTCGAAGGCCACGCCTGCGAGGTCGTGACGATTCCCAAGCCCGACGGACCGCTCGTGCTCTGGATCGATCGGAAGTCGAAGCTGTTGCGGCGGATGTCGCTGCCCACCGCCGCCTATGCGGAGTTCCTCACGCAGCAGGGCGGACCGGTCGGTGGGCTGTCGGTCGTCGTCGACTTTCTGGAGGCGGCATTTCCGGCCAGCGTGCCCACCGAGGCCTTCGCGTTCGAGGTGCCCGCCGGGGCGGCCCGTGTAGACCGGCTGGAACCGCCTCCGACGCCGCAGCCCCCAAGCAGCCTCGTCGGCAAGGCTGTCACGCCCTTCGTGCTTGCGGCACTCGATGGTTCGATCGAGTCGAGCGAACGGCTGGCGGGCTCGGCCGTTGTGCTCGAGTTTTTCCACGCCGGCTGCGATGCCTGCCGGCGGTCGATGCCGCAGGTGGCACGGGTGGTGGAAACGTTTGCATCTGGCGCGGCCAGCGGTGGTAGAGGAGCTGCCGCGGTGCCGGTCAAACACTATGCGGTGAGCGTCGACGAGAGCGACGTGCCAGACGACGTGCTGCGCGAGAAGGCTCGGCTTTGGGGTGGGACGGGAACCATCCTGCGCGACTCGCGGAGCGTCGCCGCGACAGCCTTCGAGATCCAGACCTTTCCTGCCGTGGTGGTGCTCACCCCAGCGGGCACCGTCGCCGACGTCCTTGTGGGCCACGGTCACCATTTGGCCGGGGATCTCTCCGAGTCGCTCGCCGCGGTAGCCGCTGGCACCCCCACCGAGCCGCTCCTCCGCGATCGCTTTGAAGCGCGGCTGCGGGAATATTCTGAACTGCTGGAGAGGATCGCCGGGGGGGCCGCGGTGGAGCGGCTGCCACCGCAGCAGATTTCGCCCCGCCGCCAGCCGGACCGGTTCAAGCTCGTCAGGGCC
>JBIIMX010000129.1:0-8652 GCA_044337765.1 Pirellulales bacterium
AGTTTGAAAACCGGCTCAAGGGCGTGATCGACGAGGTGAAGAAGTCGCCGACGCCGATCATTCTTTTTATCGACGAGGCGCACACGCTGATCGGTGCCGGCGGCCAGGCGGGGCAGGGGGATGCGGCCAACATGCTCAAGCCGGCGCTCGCCCGCGGTGAGCTGCGGACGATCGCCGCCACGACCTGGGCCGAATACAAGAAGTATTTCGAGAAGGATGCGGCCCTGGCCCGGCGGTTTCAGGTGGTGAAGGTGGAGGAGCCGACCGACGAGATGGCCTGCCGGATGCTCCGCGGCATGGTCGAGACGCTCGAAAAGCATCACAAGGTGTCGGTGCTCGACGAGGCGGTGGTGGAGGCCGTGAAACTCTCGCGGCGGTTCATTCCCGGCCGGCAGCTGCCCGACAAGGGCGTGAGCCTGCTCGACACGGCCTGCGCCAAGGTGGCGATCGGTCAGGCAGCCACGCCGCCGGCGATCGAAGATGCGCGGCGGACGATCGACGCCCTCACGATCGAGATCGATATCCTCAAGCGGGAGCAGGCTGCGGGCGCCGCCCACGCCGCCACAATCACCGAACTCGAGGCCAAGAAAAACGAGACGGCCACGAAGCTCGCCGCCCTGGAGGCCCGCTTCGCCGAGGAATCAAAACTCGTCGAGCAGATCCGGGCCGAACGGGCCACGCTGATGGCGGCCGTGCAGCCCGCCGAAGGAGTCGCCCCGCTCCCGGAGGCTGAGCAGGAGACGCTGCGGGCCAAGCTCGTGGGCCTCGAGCAGCAGCTCAAAAAGGTGCAAGGGGAGACGCCGCTGGTGAGCCCCTGTGTCGATGGTCAGGCGATCGCCGAGGTGGTGGCCGGGTGGACCGGCATCCCGGTGGGCCGCATGGTGTCGGATGAGATCCGCGGCGTGCTCGAGCTACAAAAGAGGCTGGAAGAGCGGGTCATCGGCCAGTCGCATGCGTTGGCGGTGATCGCCGAGCGGATCCGCACGTCGCGGGCCGGGCTCACCGATCCCAACCGTCCCACGGGTGTGTTCCTGCTGGCCGGCACCAGCGGCGTGGGCAAGACGGAGACGGCGCTCGCGCTCGCCGAACTGCTCTTCGGCGACGAGTCGAACATGACCGTGATCAACATGAGCGAGTTCAAGGAGGAGCACAAAGTGTCGCTCCTGATGGGCTCGCCGCCGGGATACGTCGGCTACGGCGAGGGGGGCGTGCTCACGGAGGCGGTTCGCCGCCGGCCCTACGGAGTGGTGCTGCTCGACGAGATGGAGAAGGCCCACCCCGGCGTGCAGGACATCTTCTATCAGGTGTTCGACAAGGGCGCCATGAAGGACGGCGAGGGCCGCGACATCGACTTCAAGAACACCGTCATCATCATGACGAGCAACGCCGGCACCGACACGGTGATGAAGCTCTGTGCCGATCCCGAGACGCGGCCCGAGCCTGCGGCCTTGGCCGACGCCCTTCACGACGACCTGCTCAAGGTCTTCAAGCCGGCGTTCCTGGGCCGGCTCAACGTGATCCCCTACTACCCGCTGGCCGACGACGTGATGCGGGGCATCTGCGAGCTCAAGCTCAAGAGCATCCGCCGCCGGGTGGAAAATGCCTACAAGGCCCGGTTCACCTGGACGCCGGAAGTGGTGGGGGCGGTCGTCGACCGCTGCCACGAGGTCGATAGCGGAGCCCGCATCATCGACCGGGTGCTTTCCGGCACGATGCTGCCAGAACTTTCCACGCGGCTGCTGGCCCGGATGGCCGAGGGGGAACCCGTGGAGACGATCGAGGTGGGCTGGGACCAGGCGGCGGGAGAATTTTCCTACAAAATAAGCTGACCCCTTGGGCCGCCCGCGGCCAGGGTTTTCCGGCCCAAAAACGCGTTTCTTTCAGGAACGCAAGGCGGGCTAAAAAATATTTTTCGGGGTCACGCAACAAATCAGGAATTCACACGACAACAAAGCATCGGCCCGAGGTTGTAGCGAGCAGCCCCGGGACGATGGAATGAGCCCCGAGCACGTCGCTCGGGGCTGACAGAACAGCTCGCTGTGAAATGAAAAGGAAGTGCAACTATGGGACTCTTTATCAAGATCGACGGCATCGAGGGTGAGGCCACCGACTCGGCCCACGACAAGTGGATCCTGGCCGATTCGGCCTCGCTGCCGGTGTTTCGCTCGATCCCGGGCGGCGCGATTGACCAGCAGCGGACCAAGGGCGAGACGTCGCTGGGCGACATCTCGATTACCCGGCAGCTCGACAAGTCGTCGCCGAAGCTGATGGAAGCTTGCGCACTGGGCAAGTTCAATAAGGAAGTGCTGGTCGAGTTCACCACGACGACCGGTGGCAAGACCGAGACCTACCTGAAGTGGAAGCTGGAGAACGTGGTGTTCACCGGCTACTCCGTGCACGGTAATAGCTCGGGTGAGCCGCTGCCGAGCGAGCAGACGAGCATGAACTTCTCGAAGATCACCTACACCTACACCGAGTTCGACAACGCCAAGGGGACGAAGAAGGGTAACGTCGAGGTGGCGTACGAACTGGGCAAGAACGGCTAGTTGGCGGTCCTGACGACGTCCGGTGGCCGTCGCCCCGCGGCTTGCAGCCCGGGGTGACGGCCCCGCCGGCGGGTTTGTAGTCCATTCTTGGGAGGAATCATCATGGCCAGCACTCGCAGCGGATTCGTGAAGTTTGGTGACTTCGAGGGTGAGGCCACCGACTCCAAGCACAAGGGCTGGAGCATCATGCACTCGCTGTCGGCTCCGCTCACGCGGGCGACCGGCGGCTTCGGGCAGAGCGAGCGGGGGGGAGGGGCGACTGCCGTCGGTCAGGTGACCGTGGTGAAGGACCTCGACGCCGCCACGGTAAAGATCCAAAAGGCCTGCGTCACCGGACAGAAGCTGGCGAAGGTGACGATCGAGCTGTGCACCATGACCGGCGGTGCGACGCAGCCCTATCTCGTTTATGAGTTAGAGGATGCGATCGTAACGGCCTACGATCTTGAGGACTCAACCGATCCCAAGAGCCTCCAGCCGACCGAGCGGGTGTCGTTGACCTACGGCAAGGCGACGTGGACCTACGGGAAGTTCGGAATCGACGGGTCGAGCCAAGGCAAGGTCACCGACAACTACACCGTCGGGGCTGCGAAAACATAGGAAAAGGGTTCTCCCATGCCGCCAAACTATTCCCAGGACGACCAACCGCTGGCGATCGAGACGCCGCTTGGCAAGGACAAACTACTGCTCGAGGCGGTCAACGGGGAGGAAGGCCTCGGTGCCCTGTTCGTCTTTCGCCTGGAGTGCCTGAGCGTCGAGGAGACCTTGAGCGACACTTCGATCGTGGGGAAGCAGGTGAGCTTCCGGGTCAATGACTCGAGCAACTCGCCCCGCTGGTTCTCGGGTTATGTCAGTCGCTTTTCCTGGATGGGCCGCGACGACGTGCTCACTCGCTGGCAGGTCGAGGTGGTGCCGAGCCTGTGGTTCGCCTCGCTCACGAGCGACTGCAAGATTTTTCAGCAACAGTCGGTGCCCGACATCGTCGAGGCGGTGCTCGGCGACACGTCTGAGATCACGCTCTCGAAGAAGATCTCGGGCAGCCACTCCCCCTTGGACTACTGCGTGCAGTATCGGGAGACTGACTTTGCCTTCGTGAGCAGGCTCATGGAGCATGAGGGCATCGGCTACCACTTCGAGCACGCGCAAGGATCGCTGAAGATGGTGGTCTCCGACTCCAACACCGCCTTTACCGACTGCAAGGACGCTGACGTCGAGACGGCCCAGGGGTTTGCGTCGCCGGCCACGGCCGGTGTGATCACGAGTTGGCGGCACGAATATGCCTTCCGGCCTGGGAAGTTCGTCCAGACCGACTACTCCTTCGAGGAGCCAACGACGAGCCTGTTGGCCACGGGCAATGGCAAGTCGACGTACTCGGGCGCCAGCAAGGCGGAGCTTTTCGACTATCCGGGCCTCTATGAGAAGAAGCCCGACGGCGATGCCTCTGCCAAGGTGCGGATCGAGGAGGAAGAAGCGACGGCCAGCGTCGCCTCGGGCACGAGCACCTGCCGCAGTTTCTCGCCGGGCTACACATTCAAGATTAAGTCGCACCCCAATTCCGCAGAACGCGGCAAGAAATATCTGCTTACCAAGGTGATCCATCGGGCAAGCATCCGCGGGGCCTACGAGGCGTCGGCCCAGGCGGGATCGGGCTTTGAATATGAGAATTCGTTTGAGTCGGTGCCGAGCGAGACGGTGTGGCGGCCTGTCCGCAATACGGCGTGGCCGGCGGGCACCGTGCAAACGGCTCTGGTCGTGGGGCCCTCCGGCGAGGAGATCTACACAGACCAATACGGTCGCATCAAGGTGCAGTTCCACTGGGACCGCTACGGCAAGCAGAACGAGCAGAGTTCTTGCTGGATTCGGGTGTCGCAGTCGCTCGCCGGGCCACAGTTCGGCATGCAGTTCATTCCCCGCGTTGGCATGGAGGTGGTCGTCTCGCACCTCGACGACGACCCCAACCGCCCGCTCGTGACAGGCGTGGTCTACAACGGCACGAACAAGCCTCCCTTTGAGCTGCCATCGAAGGCCGCGCAGAGCGGCCTGCAGACGCGGAGCACGAAAGAGGGCTCGACGTCGACGGCCAACCAACTCATCTTCGACGACACGAAGGAAGCGGAGCTGGTGACGCTGCACGCGGAACGAAACTTCACGCGGACGGTCGAAAACGACGACACGCTCGAGGTCGGCTTCGTCACGAAAGACAAGGGCGACCGCTCGGTCAAGGTCTACAACAACCTCACCGAGGAGATCGGAGTCGGTAGCGAGAATGGCAACCGGTCGCTCACGGTCTACAAGGATAACAGCACCACGGTGTCGACCGGCGACGAAAAATACACCGTCAGCAAAGGCAACGCCACGTTCGACGTGACCCAAGGCAACCACACCGTCACGGTGGGGGGCAAGCAGTCAAACACGATCGGCAAGGGCCATTCGCTCACCGTCTCGTCGGGGTCCCACTCCGTGGAGGTGAATAGCGGCAGCGGCACGATGAAGGCGATGTCGTGGACGATCGAGGGGCAGACCGGCATCACGCTGAAAGTCGGCAGCAATTCGATCGAAATCGGCCCGGCTGGGGTGACGATCAATGGGCTCACGGTGAGCGTCAAGGGCACGACATCGACGACGGTCGAGGGCCTGCAGACGACCGTCAAGGGCACCGCAATGCTTCAGGCGCAGGGCGCCATCACGATGATCGGCTAACGCTTCAGGGCACAGTCAACGGAACGAAAACCATGGCAGCCACCACGCTTGAAAATTATCCGACACAGGAAGCCGCGCGGATGCGGCTGGCCAAGCTCGAACTCGCCGAGCCGGTCGTGGCCGTGGTCGAGCAGCCCGACGGTACGCTCGCGGGCGGCTCGCTCGTGGAAAGCGCCCGGGCGCTCGTGAAGGCTGGGCTGGCGGAGGATGCCGTGAGCGTGTTGGCTCAGTCGCTCTCGCGCCGCGGGGCGGCGTGGTGGGCCTGCCGGGTCGCCCGCCTGGAGGCAGGCGGGGCTCCCGCGCCCAAGGAACTGCGGGCGCTTGAGATAGCTGAGGCCTGGGTGCGGCAGCCGGAGCAGCTCAAGGCCTACGCGGCGCAAGACGCGGCAAACGTGGCGGGGCTGGCATCGCCGGCGGGCTGTGCGGCGCTGGCCGCATTTCTGGCTGGTGAATCGATCGCTCCGCCGCACCTCGATCCGCTGCCACCGCTGCCGCATCTGGCGGGAATGGCGGCGGCCGGCGGCGTCAAGCTCGCGGCGGCCAGGCGGGCCCCCGCGGAGCCAAAGCAGGAGCTTTTGCGATTGATCAATGCCGGGTTTGCGATCGCCTCCGGCACCGACACCTGGGAAGGGAGTTGAGCCATGGGACAGCCGGCCGCGAGAGTCGCCGACATGCAGGTCTGCCCGATGTTCACGGGGCCCGTTCCGCACGTCGGTGGCGTGCTGGCCGCACCGGCGGCGTTCACGGTGCTGATCGGCGGCATGCCGGCAGCCCAACTGGGCACGATGGGAATCTGCGTGGGCCCACCCTGCAACGTGATCAAGGGGAGCGCGACGGTGATGGTGGGCGGCATGCCGGCGGCGCGGATGGGCGACAGTACGAGCCACGGCGGCGTGATCACGCTCGGCTGCATGACGGTGCTGATCGGCGGTTGAGTGTCGGTGACGGTATCAAAACACATCGGGCACGGCGATCAGATATCGGCGTGCCTTTTGCAAAGGAGAACAAGCCATGACCGTTGTAGATCACGTTATTGTTTTCGGTGACAGCCTCTCGGACATCGGTCGGAAATGGAGCCAGCCTATGGGCATGGTGGCCAGCTGTATCCCAGAAGATGGCTTACGAATGCTGGCTGTGAGTGCGACGGGCCGGTTCAGTGACAGCAAGAACTGGACCGACTACATGTTTGAAGACACAGCCGGACAAAGTCTTATATCTCAGACGCGGGAGGCAACAATCGATTTCGATATGCCAATTATGCAGTGGGCGGAGCAGTAGGATGGAAAGCAAGCGCAATTACGAAGAAAATTGGCCTGACAACATTCAGTGATCAGGTCGATGAATTCGAGGAGGATTTCGCCGCGGTGTCTCGGGCCGGTACGCAAAAAATCCACAACTTCCTATTTATCGTCATGTTTGGGGCGAATGACATTTACACAGACGAGAAAGACAGCAATGTGTCGAAAAACATTGGCAACGGGATCATTAAGCAATGCCAAAGGTTAGAAAAGATTTTAAGAGGCCACGGCCCGAGCCCGGCAATGGTCGTTGCGGGCGTGGGGTATCCTCATCAGTCCATTTTCTTCGTGAATAATCTTGAGAAATTACAGTCGAAGGAAGAAAAGAGGCAGTACAACAAAAAGGTGGCCGGCATTCATGGTCAGGTGGCAACGCTGAATACCTGTTTGCGTCAGCATTGCGAGCTGACCGCTCCAAACTGGCACTACTTCTCGATGCGCGAGTCACTGCTCGCTCTTCACGAGGATGCAGCGAGTTTAGGCATTGATGTGACGAAGCATCAGACAGTCGCGCAGTTTGAGAAGATTAGTCACAAAAAAGACAATATTCATTTCCACAACCCGGACAATCCTTCTCTCAGGACTCCGCAGGGGCAACGCCCGCTCTTTACTGCAGATCAGAAACATCCCACGAGCCACGGGTATAGGTATCTGTGGACCAGAATGCACGGTCTCCTCTCGGACAAAAGTTTAAAATTCGGCCTGTTGGCTCCGCCGGCGTTGGCGCAGCTGGTGATAAAAAACCGGGTGTGGCAGAAGGACTCCGAAGTTCATACATGCCACAAGTGCCACACGAAATTCGGCGTTTTCACACGCAAGCATCACTGTCGCGAATGCGGTTGCATTTTCTGTGATAATTGCACGAAACACCGAGTGACATTGGATCAACCATTGATAGAGAACGGGCGGGATAAAAGGCCAGGGGTCAAGGATTGTCGCGTCTGTGATGACTGCTACAGACAGCTTGGCAGTTAAGGTGAGGACGCTGCACGTTGAATCATGACGCGATTTCTCGACATTCTCTGTTGGACGCACGTCGGCCATAGGGGCCGAACGAATGGCCATGCAGCCATCCTGATGGATGGTTCGGTCGAGTCTGCCGACCCGGCCGCCAACGCTGCTGCGAAAACCTACATCAGCTGGTGGCCGGCAGGAGCCGCCTTGAAGGGGCCAATCACTCCGATCAGCAGGCGGCCCGGCGGGGAGCGGACGTTGCTCAGCGACATGCGGAACGAGATCAGCAACAGTTCGCAGCTCGGCTTGCGCGATGGGCGGTTTACACCGCGTTCGGGGCAGGCGACTGTTTTCGCCGGGGAGCTTGACGTGAGTTCCGGTCCGTTGAATGTTCTCGATCACGCCAGCGCTACGGAGCATGAGCGTTTTATGGAGACGCTCTTCGCCCCTGAGGCTGATGGGGGCGGTTCTCACAAGCAATGGGTGCAGTTTCCGACCGAAATTATCGGTCTTCATGTTGAGGGAAACGGAGAACTCGGCCTGAACGCCCACGCGATGTTGACATGGTGGCGCGGGTTTCGGACCGCGCATCAACAAGCCCTCCACGGGGAGAGCGGATACCAGTTCGTCAGCACACTCCACAACTGCGCCAGCATCGTGATGCGGGCACTGATTGCCGGAGAGGCGGCTTTCTTTAAGAAGCCGCCAGACGCGTGGGTCACCTTTTCCCCGCGGGATGTGGCCGACTATGCAGCCGAACTGAAGATGGAAATCATTCGGGCCAATGCTGATTACGACCGCTACTTCAACTCGAAGCTCGAGTGGCAGGCGCGGAATCGCAGGGAGATGCACATGCATCCGCCGACGGCCGCGACGGAATTGCCCACCGTCGATCAGTGGAAGCGAAGAGAAAAGGTGCCAGCCACCAAAACTGGAGAATCTGGGCAGACACGCCGTGCAAATTACCCAGATTTGGTGGCTGGCACCTTTTTTCCCCGGCCGCGAGAGTCGCCGATATGCAGGTCTGCCCGATGTTCACCGGGGCCCGTTCCGCACGTCGGTGGCGTGCTGGCCGCACCGGCGGCGTTCACGGTGCTGATCGGCGGCATGCCGGCAGCCCAACTGGGAACGATGGGAATCTGCGTCGGCCCGCCCTG
>JBIIMX010000037.1:0-14954 GCA_044337765.1 Pirellulales bacterium
GGCGCTCTTCGTGCTGCCAGGGCATCTAGCCCACGAAGACAGTGCCGTGCTGCGGTTTTTTCAGTTTCTGTTTTCCCCGCTGCGACCGCTCCTGCCCGCCCTGCAGTTCCTGCAGCGGAGCTGCGACAACGGTCTCAAGTGGTTCGTGAAGCGCTGCTACGCTCCCACGCTCGAAGCGGCTATCGAAAACAGGTACGCCGTGCTCGCCGGAGCCGCTGCAATCCTGATCCTCGCGGTCGGGCTCATTCGCAGCGGCGTGACCCCATTCAAGATATTCCCGAAGATCGACGCCAAGCGGATCCAGGCGAGGCTGATCTTCCCGGACGGAACGCCAGCGAGCGTTACCGAGGAGGCGATCGCGCAGGTCGAGCGGGCCTTGGACGAGACCTCAACGCGGCTGGCTGCAGGCGGCCGGCCGATCGTGACCTTCGTGCACAGTTCCGTGGGCTCCGCCGATGTACGGGGCAAGCCGAGCGTGGAGTCGAAGCTCGGTGGCAGCCATATCGGCTCGGTGAGCGTGGAACTCGAGGATGCGATCAACCGCACGATCAACAGCGAACAGTTCCTCTCCGAGTGGCGGAAGGCCTCGGGATCGGTGCCCGGTGCCGACAGCGTCATCTTCGCCTCGGAGAACATCGGCCCGGCAGGCAAGGCGATCGAGTTCAAGCTGCTGGCCCCGTCCGACAAGGAGTCGGTGCGGCAGTTGGAGACGGCGGTCGAGCGGGTGAAGGGCTGGCTGGCCGAGTATCCGGGAGTCATCGACGTCGATGACGATTCCCGGCCGGGCAAGTGGGAGTATCAGATGAAGGTGAAGCCGCAGGCCGAAGCGATGGGAGTGTCGCTCTCCGACGTGGCCTCGACGATCCGGGCGAGCTTCTACGGCGAGGAGGTGATGCGGCTGCAGCGGGGCCGGCACGAGGTGAAGCTGATGGTGGCCTACCCACGCGAAGAGCGGCGGAGCTTCGCCGCACTCGACGACGTGCGGGTGAAGGGTCCCGATGGCATCGCCCGTCCGCTCGGCGAACTGGCCGACACGAAGGTGGCCCGCGGTTACTCGGAGATCAACCGCCTCGGGCAGAAGCGGTCGATCACGGTGACGGCCGACATCGACTCCGACTCGGCGTTGACTTCCGGTCAGATCACGGCCGAGTTGGAGCGCCGGCTCACGCCGGTGCTCAAGGACGAATTTCCCGCTGTTCGCGTCCGTTGGGAAGGGGAGCAGGAGCAGACCAACGAATCGCTCCGCAGCCTCGGCCTGGGCTTCATCGTGTCGGTGTTCACGATGTTCGTGCTGCTCACGATCGAATTCCGATCCTACCTGCAGCCGCTGCTGATCCTCACGGCGATCCCGTTCGGCGCGGCTGGTGCCGTCTTCGGCCACGCCATGCTCGGCATGCCGCTGTCGCTCTTCACGATGTTCGGCGTCGTTGCCCTCTCGGGCATCGTGGTGAACGACTCGATCGTGCTGATCGACTTCATCAACGCGCGGGTCCGCGAGGGACGGCCGCTCCATCTCGCGATCCGGGAGGCTGGCTGCGTGCGGTTCCGGCCGGTGTTTCTCACGAGCATCACGACGGTTGGCGGTCTCCTGCCACTGCTCTTCGACAAGAGCTTTCAGGCACAGTTCCTGATTCCGATGGCGGCGGCGATGACGTTCGGTGAGATGGTGACGACCGTGCTAATCCTGATCATGATTCCGGTGGCGTATTCGTTCATCGGTGGCACGGTCGATTCGCACGGCGACGAGGAGGCGGAGGGCGACGGGGCGAGTTCAGCGGGTGATCCGGACGAGGGCGACGACGACTGGCTGCCGGAGAATCTCCGCGAACACCGCCCGCGGCCGGAATCACTCAGCGCGTGATGGTTCGTGGCTGACCAGACCCCGTCGCCGGACGTTCGCTCCGGCCATTCTGGCCTCCACTCACTCGATGCTGACCGCGCTCCGGCATCCATGCCTTCGCCGACCGATCCGCGGCGGATCGGTGCCCGAGCAACGCCGGCTCTCGGGGCCTGATCAACCCTTCACGGATTCCGCATGGCCCCGCATGCGCTCTTTGTCGCCAGGATGGCGACGCTGGCTGGCGAGGGAAACCTTGGCTTTCCCTTCGCCAGCCCAAGCATGCGGGGGCCATGGATGGCCCCGCATGCGCTATTTATTGAAGAGGAAGTGGCAGATGTCGCCGTCGCGCATCACGTATTCCTTCCCCTCCACACGGAGCTTGCCGGCGGCGCGGATGTCCTTCTCGGTCTTGTAGGTCTCCAGATCGGCGAGCGAGTAGATCTCGGCCCGAATGAAGCCCTTTTCGAAGTCGGTGTGGATCACGCCGGCCGCCTGCGGGGCAGTGGCGCCGATCGGCACCGTCCACGCACGGACTTCCTTCTCGCCGGCTGTGAAGTAGCTCTGCAGGCCAAGCGTCTTGTAGGCGGCCCGCGCGAGCATGGCGAGCGACGGCTCAGTCAGCCCCGCACCGGCGAGCATCTCGCCCCGGTCGGCCTCGTCGAGTTCGGCGATCTCGGCTTCGAGCTTCGCACAGACCGGCACGACCTCTGCCCCCGCCTTCGCCGCCGCCTCGCGGACCTTCTGCACGAGCGGCCCCTTGCCGTCGAGATCGGTCTCGTCGACGTTGGCCACGTAGAGGATCGGCTTGGCCGTGAGCAGTCCGAATTCCTTGACGGCCGCCTTCTCGGCCTCGTCGAGCACGAGCGTGCGAAGCGGCTTCTCGGCCACCAGGTGGGCGAGGCACTTCTTCATCACGTCGACCTTGAGCTTGGCTTCCTTGTCGGCTCCCTTGGCCGCCCGCTCCAGCTTGGGCAGGCTGTTTTCCAGATGCTGGATGTCGGCGAGCATCAGTTCGATCTCGATCGTCTCCATGTCGGAGACGGGGTCGACCTTGCCCGACACGTGGATCACGTCGGGATCCTCGAAGCAGCGGACCACCTGCAGGATGGCGTCGACCTCGCGGATGTGCGAGAGAAACTTGTTGCCGAGGCCCTGGCCTTCGCTGGCGCCCTTCACGATGCCCGCGATGTCGACGAGCTTGAGAGCCGCGGGGATCACCTTCTGTGGAGGGATGTAGGTCGTAATCCGTGTGAGGCGGCCATCGGGCACGCTCACCATCCCCTCGTTGGGCTCGATCGTGCAGAAGGGATAGTTCGCGCTCTGCGCGGCCTTCGACATGGTGAGAGCGTTGAAGAGGGTGCTCTTGCCGACGTTGGGGAGTCCGACGATGCCTGCTTCCATGGGGGTGGGGGCGCTCCGCGTTCGAGGAAAAATCGTGCTGCCGTTGCCAGCCGCTGATGCAGGTATGATGCCCGATGGCCGGGGATCGTCCTAGACAGTGGCGATTCCGCCGGGCCCCCGGGCGGCCTTGCAGGAGTCGCCCCGGCTTCGGGCCGTCCAGACGCTCGCAGGGGAAGAGGTCTCAGGCACGATTTGTCTGGAGAACCCGAACCTTCTGTCCGGGGAAGTGTCGCCCGCGACGACGTCAGACCAGCCCAATCTCTCGCAGAAATCGATGACTGATTCGGACGCTCTCCAGAGCGGGCCGGCCCTCGCAGTCCTGCTCGACCAGAAACCACTCCGCACCGGCAGCAACCGCCGCCGTGCAGACGGCATCCCAGTCGATCGTGCCTCGGCCGAGCTCGGTGTTCTTGAACGGACTGCCGGGCTTCGCCTTCTCCTTGAGATGCACCCTCTTGAGACGGCCGTCGAACCGCCGCAAGACCACCACATAGCCGATCTCCGCGACCTGGCGAAGCGTGCCGGGCAGGTCTTCGGCCAGTTCCCGACGCAGGGTCCAGAGTTGCACGCCCACGGGAATCTTGGCGCGTGGCTCCGCGGCTTCAGCCACCATCCGTGGATTCGTCAGGCACAGAGACGAGGCCGTCGCGACGAACGCGACCGCTTCCAAGCAGCCGCGGTTGCCGCAACCGCACAAAGGGCCGTCGGGCAGCACGGTCTGATGTCCGAGTTCGCCGGCGGCGCCGAGCGGACCGAGGCGGAGTCTGCCGTCGACGGTCGTACCTCCGAGATCGATGCCGGCGAAGAGACTGATCACGGGAGCCCGCCTTGCGGCAGAAAGTTGCGGAGGAAGGTTGCCGATTGGCGGAGCGAGGCCTTCCGCGCCTCGAGCGAATGTTCGTAGGCGCGATCTTCGACTTCGACGCACACCGGACCGCGATAGCCGATCTGGCCGAGCATCGCGAAGAACGGTCCCCAGCGCACGTCGCCCAAGCCCGGCAGCTTGGGCGTGTGGTATTGCGGCGGCTTGGCCAGAATTCCAACGTCGTTGAGCTTCCACGGGTCGACGCGGACGTCTTTCGCATGGACGTGGAAAATCCGGTCGGCGAACTCCGGCAGCGGCGCGAGGTAGTCCATCTGCTGCCACACGAAGTGCGATGGATCGAAGTTGAGACCGAAGTGAGCGCTGGGAATGTCGCGGAACATCCGCCGCCAGATCGCCGGCGTCGTCGCGAGGTTCTTGCCACCCGGCCATTCGTCGTCGGTGAAGAGCATCGGGCAGTTCTCGATGCCGATCCGCACGCCGCACTCCTCAGCAAAGCGAATCAGCGGAGTCCACGTTTCGAGGAAGCGGGCCTTGCCCGGCGGCCAGCACATCACCTCGACGCACTCGTAGCCGACTTCCGCGGCGAACGTGATCACCTCTTCGAGCGACAACTCCGGCACGATCGCACTGACGAATCCAAGCTTCATAGGTTCACTCAATCAGATAGGGAACTGACTCCAGCGTGGTGTACGAGACCATGCCTCGGATTTCGTCGTATCAGTAGCCGCCCACGGAGACCACCGTCGCCATCTGCACCGCCGGACGGCCCAGCCGCCGGTTGGCCTCGTCGAGCATCTCCTGCGTGCGGCTCGCGCCGCAGCGGGTCACGCCCAGGTCGCGCACCTTCAGCAGCGTGTCGAGGTCGCGGACGCCACCGGCCGCCTTCACCTGCACGTTCGCCGGCGAATGCTTCCGCATCAGGGCGAGGTCCTCCATCGTGGCGCCGCCGGTGCCGTATCCGGTGGACGTCTTCACCCAATCGACGCCGAGTTCGCCGCAGATCTCGCAGAGGCGGACCTTCTGGGCGTCGTTCAGGTAGCAGTTCTCGAAGATCACCTTGACCTTCTGACCCGCGGCATGCGTCGCCTCGGTCACGGCACGGATGTCGGAACGGACGTAGTCCCAGTGGCCGCTGAGCACTTGCGAGATGTTGACCACCATGTCGAGCTCCTCACCCCCCTCCTCCACGGCACGCAGAGTCTCGGCCACCTTGATCGCCGTCGTATGGCCGCCGTGCGGGAAGCCGATCGTCGTGCTCGCCTTCACGGTCGACCCGGCCAGCAGCTCGGCACATCGCTTGAGCGCAAACGGCATGATGCAGACGCTGGCGGCGTCATACGCCCGGGCCAGCCGGCAGCCCGCCTCCAGATCGCCCGCCGTGAGCGTCGGATTGAGGAGCGAGTGGTCGATCATCTTGGCGACATCGGCATAGGCATAGCTGGGTGGAGAAGCGTGGGTCATGCATGGACTCCATGAGACGGGATGGTGGAGGAATGACAGAGAGTTATGGGGCACGAGGTCATGGCGCCGCCTCCGGGACTGAAATCCAGCGGCCCTCGCGACTGCTTCGCTGCACCGCCTCGCAGAGGACCACCTCCCGGTGGCCGTCGGCAAACGTCGGAAACGGTGGAGCGGTCGCGAAATCGCCTGCTGCGATCGATCCGTAGAAACTGCGGAACAACTGCTTGAAGGTGTCGGGGAAGCCCTCGTTGTGGCCACCGGGATAGTCGGCGTGGCCGCGGGCGGCGGCGGAGAGCAGCGCCGGGTCGCGGAGCAGGCTCTCGTTGGGCCGGTCGCGATGCCCCATCCAGAGTTCGTTGGGCCGTTCGCTCTCCCACGCCACCGACTGGTTCGAGCCCGAGAGTTCAAACCGCAGAAAGTTCTTTCGTCCCGCCGCCACCTGCGACACCCAGACGACGCCCCGGCCGCCTCCTGCGAACCGCAGCATCAGGCTGCCGTAGTCTTCCGTCGTGATCCGCACCGGCTCCGTAGCGGCCGGCGGCCGCGTCTTGCCGCTGAAGGTCTCAACGCCGCCTCGCGGCCGCAGCCGCTCGGGCATCACGGTCCGGAGATCGGCACAGACCGCCTCGACATGGCGGTCCGTGACGTGCTGCACGAGGTCGAGCCAATGCGTGCCGATGTCGGCGACCGCCCGCAGCTCACCGCCGTCCTCGGCGACCACACGCCAGTTGAAGTCGGTGGGATGGAAGAGCCAGTCCTGCGCGTAGCAGCCGGTGACGTGATAGAGGTCGCCGATCTCACCGGACCGGACACGTTCGGCCGCCTCGATGCAGAGGGGATAGTAGCGGATGTTGTAGCAGACGCCGGCGGCGCGGCCCGATGCGGCGGCGATCCGCACCAGTTCCGCCGTCTCGCGGGAGTTCATCGCCAACGGCTTCTCGCAGAGCACGTGCCGGCCCGACCGCAGGACGGCGGCCGCCTGTTCGAAATGAAATCGATTGGGCGTCGTGAGATGGACGACGTCCACCGCCGGGTCGGCGAGCACCTCGTCCAGCGCTGCGTAGCCCTTTGGCAAACCCAGTCGCGCGGCCGCGGCCCGCGATTTCTCGGGTGTCGAGCCGACGATCCCGGCGATGTTCACACCCGCCCGACGCAGCCCCTCGACATGCACTGGTCCGATGAAGCCGGCGCCCACAACGGCGGCGGTCAACTGTGCCGATGACAGGTCTGATGATGGCATGGTGAAAGTCTCCCGGGCGAATGCGAGTGGCTCGTGGCTGGGGTGACGAGTGGCCGAGTCACAGCAAGACACCGCGGGCCGGCGTGGCTGACTGGATCGGCCCCAAGCGGCTGTGCACTTCATAGTGATCGCTGCGATAGAGCGTCCGCTCCCACCAGAGCGGCACGTGGCCGGCAAGATAACCGACTGCGATGACCTCGAGTGCCGGCGTGCGGGCCGGCACCTGGAGTTGCCTGGCCTCAGCCGCGGCGAGCGGGACGGCGCGGATCACCTCGTCCGCACCGGCGATCTGCAGCCCGTGCGACTCTGTCCAGGCCCGATAGAGCGAACCGGCCACCTGCGCGTGCGTGAGTCTCGGACAACGCCCATGCATGATGACGCGATGCTCGAGAATCACCGGCACGCCGTCGGCCAGACGGAGTCTTCGCAACTCCCAGAGCGTCGTCGTGCCCCGTGCCACGGCACCCATGGTCGCTTCGACCGGCGTCGCCTTGTCGTCGAGCTGAAAGGCCGCGCGGACCGCCGCCGCGGCGTCGGCTGCCGCGATCACCGTGAATCCCAGCACCTTCGTTGAGGGTTTTTTACCGGCGGCACGGGCCTGTTCCGTGAAACTGACGAGCGAGCGGACGTCGTAGTCGATGCGGTCGCGGCACACGAACGTGCCCACACCCTTGCGGAATTCGAGCAGTCCCGCGGAAACGAGACTCGCCAGCGCCTTGTTGGCCGTGGCACGACTGACCTGGAACCGCTCGCTGATCTCCCGCTCTGTGAGGAACTGATCGCCTCGGTGGTAGTCGGCCGAAAGCGACGCCCTCAGCCGTTCGTTGAGTTGCTGATACACCGGGCTGCGGACGATGTCGGTGTTCATCGGAAGCGGCAACACGCCAGCCCTCTGTGGTACGGTGGCTAAGCCACGCGGCGGCTCGAAATGTATGCCTGCCGTTCAGGGCTGTCAACGAACGCCCGCCTCGATGGCGATCGCCGCCACGTCGAAGTGCTGAGCTTGGGCCACGGATGGCCCGCCATGCCTCGAGCGCGGTTCGAAGCTCCGCGGCACCTCCACGATCGGACTGCCTCCCGCCCCCATCCGAACCCCTGAGATCGCTTTTCACACCCCTGCTGGTGCTCGGGGCTTTGTTCGTCTGCCGCAATGCCTATGGGCAGGCCAAACTCCAGCCCATTTCCCCGCTCAAAAGTGGCGACAAGGTCTTGTTTATCGGGAACAGCTTCACGGAATGGAGCGGACCTGGCCCCTTCCCGATTTCTGTACCAGTGCTCATGAGAGAGTAGGGGAACAGTCCGCGTGAAGGGCTTCTTCTGCGGGTCGAAGGCCCTGTTGTGCCATCACCCCGGAAGCCCCGGGATCCCCGGCACCCGCCGAGAGCTTGTTAGACTATCGTCACGTCCGCGGACTCGAGGCTCGAATAGCTTCGTATCACGCCTGTTCCGGTCTGGATGTCCGCACGACGAGCGTCTTGTGTCATGGGTGGATCGAAACGTCCTGAGGCCGGGGTGCTCGACGCGGCGTTTTTCGACCGCCCGGCGGACCGTGTGGCCCGCGAACTGCTCGGGGCCCGGCTGGTGGTACGGTCTGCCGATGGACGGCTCACGCGGCACCTTGTGTTTGAGACGGAGGCCTATCTCGGGGCCCATGATCTCGCCTGCCACGGATCCCGCGGCCTCACGCGGCGCAACGCCACGATGTTTGGCCCGGCAGCGCATTGGTATGTCTATCTCTGCTACGGGATGCACTGGATGCTGAACATCGTCACGGGTAGCGAGGGCGTGCCTGCGGCGGTGTTGATCCGTGGGGTAGGGGAGCACGTCGGGCCGGGGCGGCTCACGAAGGCGCTCGGGATCGACCGTTCATTCGATGGCCGGCCGGCCAGCCGTCGGGCGGGGCTTTGGCTGGAGGCTGGCGGCGTCGCCGTGCCGCGGCGGCTGATCGAGCGGACGCCGCGGATCGGGGTGGGCTATGCGGGCGAGTGGGCGGAGAAGCCGCTCCGGTTCGTCGTCGATCCCGAGCGGATCGCTCGCTGTTCCGAGCGTTCGTAACCATGCCGGCGGGGTGTTGCCGCCGGGACGGCAGAAGTCTCGTCGCGGTGGATTTTTCTCCACCCACGACCTGTGGCAGCATATTCCCCAGAAGTTCGAAAAATCCAAATGCTCCTCGAGCTTCCGCCGATCCCGGCTCCCCGCTCCTGCAAATCGCGATCGCGAAGTCGAGAGCTCCGGTGGTACGCTTTGACCACTATGGGAACTACAATGCATCGTAAGAATGCATCGCAATGGAAAACGAGCACGAAGCATTTCGAGGAGCCGACGAACATGACGGCACAATGGGTCCGGTTATTTCTGGCAGGAGCGATCATGATGATGAGCAGCGGCTTTGCGGCTGGGGCGGATGGCGACCTGGCCAAGGCGACGTTCGCCGGCGGCTGCTTCTGGTGCACGGAGGCGGTCTATGCACAGATCAAGGGCGTGCACTCCGTGACGAGCGGCTACATCGGCGGCCAAATCCCGAACCCGACGTACCAACAGGTCTGTACAGGGCAGACGGGCCACGCCGAGGCGGTGGAGATCGAATACGACCCGCAGCAGGTGCCTTACGAAAAGCTGCTCGAGGTGTTTTTCAGCACGCACGATCCGACCACGAAGAATCGGCAGGGGGCTGACGTCGGCACGCAATACCGCTCGGGCGTCTTCTACCACGACGATGAGCAGAAGAAGATCGCCGAGGACGTGATTACCAGGCTGAACGCGGCGAAGGTGTTTCCCGCCAGGATCGTGACCGAGATCACGCCGGCCAGCATCTTCTACCCGGCAGAGAAGTATCACCAGGATTACTTCGCCAACAATCCCTTCCAGCCCTACTGCCAGGCGGTCGTGTCGCCGAAGGTGGAGAAGGTCCGCAAGGTTTTCAAGGACATTCTCAAGTAGAAAAGGGAACCGTTCTGATGGGCCTTGCCGACAGCCAACGCGGCAGTCCAAGGAACTCCGCATTCAAATTCCGAGAACAGAGCAAAGGGATTTTTCACCGACAGGCCGGCTGGCTGGCAAACTGCACGAGGGCCTCGATCACGCGGGCCCGTGCCGCGGCATCGCGCAGGACGAGGTAGCGGTGTTTCCCGGCGGCGTCGGGTGTGAACACCGTCGCTCCCTGGTCGGTCACGGCCACCCGGCCGGGCGGCGAACGGTCGAAGTAGCCCCGATCGCCCAGCACCGCGTCGAGCACGCTCGACAGATCCCAACTCGGCCGGTCCTGTGGCGGCGGGGAGACGATTCGGTAGGCCTCGGCGACGGGGTGATGAGGCACGTCGCGATAGTCGTCGAGGATGCTCTGGCTCGGGTAGGGGAGCGCGATGCCGATTTCAAATCCGCTCCAGACTGCTTCCGTCGGCCAGCGGGCGGCGACCACAGCCGCCGCCTCCCGATCACGGATCACGTTGTATTCGCCGTAGGCGGCGTTGCCTTGAATCGGCTCGAACGCACCGGCCATGAGTTCGAGCAGCCGCACCTTCTTCGCCACCAATTCGATGCCAGTCAGTGGGCTTGAGGGATCGGCCGGGCTGTCGAGAAGCCGGGCAAGGTTCGTCGAAAAACCCACTTGGATCACCACCACGGAGCGATCTGCCGCGGCGGCAAGCGTCTTCCGTAGCAAGGTCACCGCATCGGGGGCATCGTTGCCGTCGAGCAGATCGTGCGGGTAGCGAAAGCCCGCTGCTCCCTTCTCCGCAGCTCCCTTCTCCGCGGCCAGTTTCACGTAGCCGCTCTGGACCTCGACGCCGCCCGGGCGAACGACGCCGATCGGAATGTCTGGGCGGCCGTAGAAGGTGTTGATGCAGTCGACAAACGGAGCCGCCAGCGGATGATCGGCCGTCACCGTGACCGCCACGAGCCGGCATCGGCCACGCGACTCGAGGGCATGCAGCATCGCCAGCGCCGCCACGTCGTCGCAGTCTTCGCAGATGTCGGTGTCGAAGATCACCGGCACGGGGGGGTCGGCCCCGAGCGTTGGCCCAGCGACAGATGCAACGAAGCCGAACGCCACGACAAGCATTCCGAGCAGGGCAGGGGGCTGTGTCTTCATGGTGAAAAAGAATCCTGGAGTGAGGACTGAAAACGAAGAATTTCGTCGCGCCGGGGGGCGGAGGCCTGCGCGCCGCGCCGCGTCACCGCGATCGCTGCCGCGGCGTTGGCGAAACGTGCCGCCTCGACGAGGCTTTTTCCTTCGGCGATCGCCACCGCCAGGCAGCCGTTGAAGACATCGCCTGCGGCGACGGTGTCGACCGGAGCGACTCCGTGGGCGGCCATGTGTTCTGTCTGGGCGGCATCGGCCACCAGCGCCCCGCGGTGACCGAGCGTGATCACGGCCGACCGCGGCCCCATGGCGAGCAGCCGGTCTGCGGCGGACGCGGCAGACCGCTCTTCGATCACCGGCATGCCAGTCAGCAACTCGGCCTCGGTCTCGTTGGGCGTGAGAATGGCCACGTGCTGCAAGATCGCGGAGTCGAGCGGCCGGGCCGGCGCCGGATTCAGAATCACGGGCACGCCCGCCGCATGGGCCATGCCGACGGCGTGCCGGACCGTCTCGAGCGGAATTTCGAGTTGCACAAGCAGGATGTCGGCCGCGCGGATCGCGTCGCGGGCCCGGTCGACGTCGGCTGGCGACAACTGGTCGTTGGCGCCGGCCGCCACGGCGATGCTGTTCTCGCCGCGTTCATCGACGAGAATGAACGCGACGCCCGACGGCGCGGCTGAATCGCGCGTGACGAAGGTCGTGTCGATCCCTTCGGCCGCGAAGGCGGCCATGGCGGCGTCGCCCATCGCGTCGGCTCCGAGCTTCGCGATCAAGGTCGTGGTGCCGCCGGCGCGGGCCGCGGCGACCGCCTGATTGGCCCCCTTTCCGCCGCCGACACTGGTGAACGAGCCACCGATCACGGTCTCACCCGGCCGCGGCAGGCTCGGCACGCGCACGACCAGATCCGTATTGATGCTTCCGACGACGACGATCTTGGCGGGAACGGATGCCATGGTGTGCGAGAAGCCCTTTTATCGTGCGGCAATCAGCAGGGCGAGCCCCGCTCCGTAGAGCAGGAACATGAGCGTGAGGAGCCGTTCGGTGCCCGGCGGTGCCGACGCGAATTCCCGCCACACAAACACACCCCACAGCGCCGCCACCATCGTGGCCCCCTGGCCGAGCCCATAGGAAACCGCCGGGCCCGCCGTGCCGGACGCGAGGATGCTGAGGCTCATGCCTACGTTCCAGATGACTCCGCCGAGGATGCCGACGAAGTGCACCCATGGGCTTCCGTTGAAATACATTTCAGCCGCTACGGGCTTCCCCTGAAGCGGCCGCACCATTGCCAGCGTGTTCCAGAGGAAGCTCGACAGGAAGAGGCCCGCGGAAAAGACAACGATCGCCGCATAGGGTCCGAGTTTCCCGGGCTCTGGATCGGAGAAATTCGTCGCCATCGCCGCCACGACAAACCGGTAGAAAAAGCCCATGAGGATGCCCGCCGCAACCGAGAGGATCATGCCGAGCCGTGGCGTCGTGGCCGACGACGCGGCAGTTCGCTTGTAGGCGATGGCGTCGAGAACGATCGCCGCCATGATCGCCAGCACTCCCAGGCCGATGAAGAGCGGATTGCCCACCGGCTTGGCGATGTACGAGGTCGCCACGCCGATCACAAGTGCCAGTCCGACCCCGATCGGAAAGGCGACGGCCATCCCGGCAATCCCGATCGCGGCGACGAGCAGGATGTTGGAGAGGTTGAAGATCACCCCGCCGACAAAGGCGGAAACAAGCGGCCCCCAGTCGGCCTGCGCGAGATCGGGCAGGAACGGCCGCCCCGCTCCGCCGAGGCTCCCGCACGTGAAGGCCGAAACCACCGCGAGCAGGAGCACGCCGAGGGAGTAGTCCCAGTAGTAAAGTTGGAACGGCCAATCCCGGCCGGCGAGTTTCTGCGTGTTTGCCCACGAGCCCCAGCAGAGCATCGTCACGATGCTCATAGCGACCGCCACGGGGAACGATTCGACGACGATCATGGCAGCACCACCGCATGCCCTTTGCCGGTTGGGGGCCATCGGGGCCAGCCCACCAACCCAATGCTCTTTTTACAAACGAAACCATGCGCAAACGATTGCGCATGAGGTTGGTTGGGAAGATACCGACATCTCCGACGGCTGGCAAGCGGCTGGCGGGCTTTGGTTCGACGCGGCTCACTGGCCGCGGAGCATCGCCACGGAATCCCGCGTGACGAGCGTGGTGGGCACCACGATGCTCGCGGGCAACGGCTCGGCAGGGTGTTCGATGCGCTGGCAGAGAGTCTCGATCGCGAGCCGGCCGATCTCGGCGGGATCCTGCCGCACCGTGGTCATCGGCACCGCCAGCACGCCCGAATAGGGCTGATCGTCGAAGCTCACGAGCGAAACCTGCCCAGGCACGCTGATTCCGGCCTCCAGCAGCGACTCGAGGGCTCCGATCCCGACAAGATTTGAGAAGGCGAAGATTGCCGAGAATTCGGCCCCCGCGGCGAGCAATGCTTGCACGCCAGCGCGGCCCGATTCCTTGCCGAAGCCACTGCCCGTCACGAGCCGCGAGTCGAAGCGGATGCCGTGCTCTGCGAGGGCGTCTCGGTAGCCCTGCATGCGAAGCTCGTCGGGCATCGTGCCGATCAGACCGCGGATGCAGGCGATTCGCCGATGCCCGTGGCTGATGAGGTGACTGACGGCCGCAAAGCCGCCCTGACGGCTGTCCGACATGACCGAGGGGAGCCGCAGCAGTGGAAAACCACGATCGACGAGTACGACCGGGAGTTGTGAGGCCTCGAAGGGTCGGAGGTGGTCGCACTGCTGGCCCACCGGAACCACCACGAGGCCGTCGGGCTGTCGCGTGAGCAGTCCGGCGAGCAGTTCGACCTCGCGGGCGACGTCGTCGCCGGTATCGCCGAGCAACACCGAGTAGCCCCTGGTGTGGGCAACAGCCGAAACGGCACGGGCGATCGCGGCGAAGAAGGGGTTTGCGATGTCGGGTACGACCAGACCGATCGTTCGCGAACTGCCGAGCCTGAGGCCCTTGGCCACGAGATTCGGCGAAAAGTGCAAGGCTGCTGCCGCCTCGCGGACCCGCTGCTGCGTGCTGCGGCTGATCCGATACCGGTCGCCCAGCCCGTTGAGCACCCGTGATGCGGTCGGAATCGAGGTTTTGGCCCGCGCTGCCACATCCTTCAGCCCGCCCATCTTCGGCGACTTTCCGGCTGCCGGGCCTCGCCCCCGCCGGGCCCGATTCTTTTTGGCTGTCATGGGATTGTGGCTGAGTAAAGCGGTTTTCTGCGAGGAACGGCAACGGGCCGAAAATCGGTCGCGAATTCGAAGATAGTCCAAAACCGGGAATCGGGCACCCGAGATGCCCGCAGCGGTCGTGACGGTCAAAACGCGCCGGTCCGCAGTCAGTCCGGCCAAAATCGAGAGGTCACCTGGCGGATCCGCCAGGTGCGGCCGTTGCAGGTCTTGGCTATGGTTTCAGAGAGAGGGGAAGGTTGCCCTTTTTTCGGTCGATAATGCCGTATTCCGTCGTGCGGCCTCTCATTGCTTCTTGTTGTTCCTGCTTTTTGTTCCTGCTTCCAATCTCGTCACTTTGTCCCAGGGGGTGTTTCATGGCTCGAAACTTGCTTGGGTTTCGTGTTCCGGAAAAGCGGCGGGAGCGTCGTGGTTTCACGCTCGTGGAACTCCTGGTCGTGATCGTGATCATAGGGCTCCTCATCGGTCTGCTGTTGCCGGCAGTGGCCCGTGTTCGGGCCACTGCGAGATATGTGCAGTGCCAAGCGAACATGAAGCAGATCGGCATCGCGTTGCACAACGTGCATGACGCCCGCAGGCGTTTTCCCGCCGGTACCGATGGATTCGACGTCCGCCAGTACTGGATCAGTCAGGGCGACACTTCAAGGGCTCAAACAGCCTACGACAACGGCGAAGGCGTGGGATTCAGCTGGGCAGTGTACGTCCTGCCCTACATCGAGGAATCGCGAAAGTACGATTCGCTGAGGTTCCTCAGCCCGCCGACGACCAACACTACCGCAGGAAGGGTGCAGGGAGGACCCAATATGAACACGTTGCTTCGGTTTGGGCCGAACGTGCTTCGTTGTCCGGATAATCCGATGCCTTCTTTCATGAACGTGTGGACC
>JBIIMX010000118.1:0-9198 GCA_044337765.1 Pirellulales bacterium
GATGGCAAACCACTACACCGCCATCGCGGGGGCAGACATCGGCACGGCAGGCTCAAAAACGACCGGGTCCGGAAATTATGCGGCTGGCGGCTACGGGACGATTGCCTGGAATGGCGTGCTCTTTGTGAACTCCAAAATCAATGCCGCGTCCATCACCGATGGCTCCAGTTGTACGATGATGCTCGGCGAGCAGACCGACTGGGCAGTGGATGGTTCGGGACGACAGAATGCATGCCGCTCCAGCGGCGTCGGCGCGAGCGCGTGGACGGGAGCCCCCTGGACCGGCCAGACGATCAGCCATGGCCGGGATGTATGCAACAACGCGACGACGATCACGACGACTATCGGCACCCGGGTCTGCACGGCTGCCCTGCAGGACTGGCAGGGCGAATACGGGAGCAATAGCAACAACACGCCGCTTCGGTCGCCTCATGGCGATCTGGGCACGAACGCGCTTTTCGCAGACGGAAGTGTCCGTTATCTGCAGGCTGGCACAGACCTGACCCTGACCAAGCGGCTAGCGGTCCGGAACGACGGCATTTCGATCGTCGTGCCTTAAAGCCCTGCCGTCGACGCCCCACACCACCAAGAGCGCGGCTGCCGCCAACGGCAACCATGTCTAAAATGATAAGGAATTTCGCCTTGCTTCAGAATTTTGCACGTGCCGGTGCCATGATGCTGGTGTTGGCCTTCGTGCTCGCCGGCTGCAGCCGCCGGTTCCCGATGGCCGAGGTCTCTGGCAAGGTCACCCTCGATGGCAAGCCGTTGTCGGGAGCGACGGTAATGTTCGTCCCCGAGAAGGGTTTTGCCGCGGCGGGCACGCTCCAAAAAGATGGCACGTTTCGGCTGATCTCCGGCCGGCCAGGCAGTGGCGCGGTGATCGGTACGCACAAGGTGGCGGTGGTGCCGGAGGATCCAATCGACGAACGGTTCCCGAAGAAGTTCCGCGACCCTCAAACGAGTGGTTTTTCGGCCGATGTCAAGGCCGGGAAAAACTCCTTCGAGTTCGACCTGCCGTCTCCTGACGCCGCCAAAAAACCCTGACGTCTCCTCGCGACCAGGAGCGGGAAAAGGGGACGCAGCTCTTTTCCTGTCCCAAGCCGTCCGGCGGCCAGGTCCGCGGCGATCTGGCAGCAGCCTTGCCACAGTGAGCACAGCATGAAGGAACGAACCATGGAGCGATACGGGATCTTTTTCCGTTTGGCCATCGCGGCTACTGCTGCTGCCATCTACCATTCCGAAGCGGTCCTGGCGGCACCGCCAGCTCAAGCATGGCACGACACCGAGATTGGCCAGCCGCCGATGGCTGGTTCCAGCCAGGCCGGTGACCGTTCGCTGCGGATCGTCGGCTCGGGCACCGGCACGCATCAAAACGGCGACCAGGTGCACTTCACGTCGCTGGTCCATCCCGGTGGCGACGTGGAAATCGTCGCCAGGCTGGCGGACTTTACGGGGCCTGACCACGCCCGGCCGCCGCGCTGGCTTTTTGTTTCCGGGACACGAAGGAGGGCGACCACGCTCTCCAGTGGATGGTCCGTGAGCCGGCTGCCGATGGCGAGGGCAAAGCGTTCCACGCGCAGGGCGGCATAGCCGTCCGCCAATCGCCGCCCCTGTGGCTCAAGCTCACCCGGCTCGGCAGCAACTTCGCCGTCTCGAAATCTCCGGATGGAAAGCTCTGGAGCCCGCTGGGCAACACGAGCGGCAGCCAGTTCGCGGCCGAGGGACCGCTCGAGGTCGGCTTCTTCGCCGCCGGCGGCCCCGCGAAGGAGTCGGCTACCGCCACGTTCGACGAGATTCGGATCGGCCCGCCGCGGCTCGGCCATCGGACGAGCTGGGTGGGCAATTCATTCGGTGGGAACCGGTCCGACCGGCACGTCTCCAACCATATCGGCAGCCTCTGGACCGCCCCCGACGGCACCTGCTACACGAACGCCTTCTGGGACGAGGGTGGCGGCGAGGCGATCAAGCTCTACCGCGACGGCCGCGTGGTGAAGAGCTTCCGCGACGGCAACGAGGCCTTCGGCAACGGTTTCTGTGGCGAGGGCTCGATCACCGGCGACGGCAGGCATGTCTACGCGATCGCCCATCGGTATCTCTGGCAGACCGACATGCTCGGCACCGCGGCCGCCACTCGGCCGCTCTATCTCACGATCGATCCCTTCGACAAATCGAAGGGCATGAACATTCTCTGCGGACTCGCAGCGGTCGGCGACGTGCTGTTCGTAGGCGATGCCCGCGACAACTGCGTCCGTGTGGTACGGCCCGACGGCTTCACTCCGCGGTATCTCGCCGGCAACACGACCGTCAACGTGGCCCCGAAGCCGGTCGACACCGCAGGCGTCGCCAACGCCGCGCCGGCCATCGTCTACCAGACCCAGCGAGAGACCGACTACACGCCCTATGTCGTCGCCGGTTTCAAGGCCGGAAGCACCTACACGATCCGCTGCCACTTCGCGGAATACACGGAAGAGAAGCCCGGCCGCCGGCTGATCAGCATCGGCGGCTCGCAGGCGAAGACGGTGAAGGGCTTCGATGTGGTGGCCGCGGCGGGCGGACCATTCAAGGCGGCGGTCGTCGATCTTCCCGGGGCCAAGCCCGATGCGAAGGGCAAACTCACGGTCGTCTTCGAACGCGGGGCCGGCGGCAACGGCCACATCGTCGTCTGCGGCTTCGAGGTGCTGGAGGCCGATGGCACCAGGGTGTTTGCACTGAACTGCGGCGGTCCGGCGGTGGACGGCTTCGAGGGCGAGGTGAACGAGGTCGCCGATCGAAAATTTGCGTTCGACAGGCCTGGCCCGATGGCCGTCGACAAGCGAGGCCACCTTTGGATCACGCAGCGGGCCAACGATTTTCCAGCAAAGGCCGAAACGACGACCGCCCATTATCCCGGTGCGATCAAGTGCTACACGCCCGACGGGACGTTCACAAACAGGCAGATCACCGACGTGGTGAATCCAGCCGGGCTCGCCTATGACGCGGTGAACGACCGGCTGCTCGTGGCGGAGAACGGCCCCGACCAGAACATCCGCATCTACGATCACCTCGCTGCTCAGCCGGCGCTGGCCGATACGTTTGGCATAAAGAAGGGGATCTACGCGGGCAGCCATCCCGGCCGTGTGACCGATCCGGCGGCTGGTGGCGATGCAAGGTTTTGCGGCCTCACGGGCGTGGGCATCGACGAGAAGGGCGGGATCTACGTCTCTTCCGGCCTGCAGGGCACCGACCTGCGGAAATTCACGCCCGAAGGCACGCTCGCGTGGAGGCTCAACAGCCTCGTCTTCTGCAACACGCCCGACGTCGATCCCGACAGCGACGGTGCCGACATCTACAGCACCTACATCCACATGGGGCTGAATCTCGACAAGACTTCAGCCGGACAAGAATGGCGTCTCGAGAGCTATTCCTGGGATGCGACCCGCTTCGGCAAGGCGGTGCGGGTCGGCAATTCGCAGGCGATCGTCCGCCGCGTCGGCCCCGAGAGAGAGCTCGTGCTCTACACGAGCGGCCAGGGACAGGTGGAGAACTGCAAGATCTTCCGCTACGAGGGGGAAATCGCGATTCCGTGTGGCGAAATCCGCAAGGAAGGCACGCAGGTCTGGGTTGATGGAAACGGCGATGGCCGCGAAACGCCCGACGAGGTCCTCGGACACAAAAATAACGGCGGCCTGTCGAGCTTTGCGGTCGACGACCGTGGCGATATCTGGCTGGCTCTGATTCATGCCGGCCCGCAGCCGCCGATCGTGCGGCACTTCCGCATGCTGGGGCTCACAACCCACGGTGGCCCGCGGTATGGCACTGCCGATGGCGAGGTCGAAGACATCCCGTTCCCCGGAAATGGCGAGGAAAAAACCCCGCGAGGCTGGGGCAATGGCTGCAAGGTGGACTACGACGTCGCCACCGACGTGATGATCCAGATCGGCCCCGACAAGAGCCGCGAGAAAGACAAAGAGGATCCGATCCAGTACATGGCCCGCTACGACGACTGGAGCAAGGGCAACCGCCAGCCGCGGTGGCGATTCCGCCTTCCCAACCCCGACACCGATCCGAACTTCATGTACGAGATCGGCCGACCATGGGGCTGCACGATCCAGTTTCAGGCGATGGACGCGGCTGGTGACAAGATCTTCCTCGCGTCGCTATGGGGCGAGGTGCATGTCTACGATTCGCTCACCGGCAAGCGGGAGACGATCCTCTCCTGCGGACCAGAGGTGTCGGGCTGCAGCGCATGGGAAGACGCCTCGATGGGCATCCGCGCCTTCAAACGCAAGAACGGCGAATACCTGGTCTTCACGGAAAACAGCGGCTACGGCGGGCGGAGCAATTTCTATCGCTGGAAGCCCTGACGGCTTCTGGTCGGCGGATCTGCTTGCTGTGCGGCCGGTAGCAGGGCCGGAGAGACATTTTTTGCCAACACCTCCAGTGCACGAGGACTCCATGCCCCGGTCTCGCCCGATTCTGCTCCGTTCAGCCGCCGTGCGTCGTGTCGCACTCATGCTCGCCGCCATCTGCCTGATGCCGTCGGCGATGGCCGCGGCGTTCGATCTCGCTGCGGCGGTCAAGGCCGCCGACAGGGGGCAGCAGATCCGCCCGTGGCGCCAGGCAGTCGGGTGTGCTCGTGCGGGGAGCCGCGCAGGTCGTGCGGATGACGCTCAAGACCGCCGGCGCCAAGGCGGTGCTCCAATGACCTGCTGACGCACCTTGAACGGTCTGCCGCGCGGGCGTACGCTCGCACGGAGGGAGTTTGGCAGGGATGACTGCGGCAGCGAAGATCCCGTCGTGGAGTGTCGCCCTCGCATGGGCGGCTGTGCTCTTCTGCGCATCGCCTGGGTTGGCGGGTGAGCCGCCCGCTCTGCAGAGCATCGCGGCGGTGAAGTTGCAGGCAAACGACCTCGCGGCTCCCAGCATCCCCGTCCGCGTTCGAGGGGTGGTCACGTGGTTGGAAGAAAATGGAGAAAGCGGCGCGATTCAGGATGAATCGGCCGGCATCTGGATGACGGTCGATTTCGCCCGGCGCATGGGCATCCTCGATCCCGCCACGCCGCACCCACTGAAGGGACTCGAGCCGGGCATGGAGGTCGAGATCGAGGGGATCGTCACGCGGCACGGGCCGTCGCCCCGTGACAACCTCTACAGTGCGATGGTCATGCCCCGCACGGTCACCGTCATCGGCCGCAAGCCGATCCCGGAACCGCGGGAGGCCGATCATCCCTTTCTCTTCAGCGGGGCTGCCGACCACCTCCGCGTGGAAGTCCGCGGCATCGTGCAGGGTTTTCGGGAAGCGGAGAATGCATGGCTGCTGTTCGTCGATGCCGAGCCCGGCGAGGTGGGCGCGCTCTTTCCCAAGGCGGCGTTCAGCCCGAATCCGGCCATGCTCGTCGATGCGGAGGTGCGGATCCGGGGTGTCTGCGGCGCGTGCTACAACCGCCGCGGCGATTTCCTGTCGCCGCGAATCCATATGATTGGGGCCGACGATCTCGTGGTCGAACGGCAGCCGCCGTCGCAGCCCTTCGAAGCACCCGAAGTGCCGCTGGTGGGACTGGCGGCGTATGGCACCGCTCCGCAGAACGGCCATCGCATGCGGGTGCAGGGCGTCGTCACGTATGTGTGGTCGGGTCAGTGCTTCTACATTCAGGAGGGTAGCACCGGCGTGCGGATCGAGACCCGCGATACCGTCCCCGTGCACGTCGGCGATCGGGTCGAGGTGGCCGGGTTCCTCACGATGAATCGCCGGATTGCCGGGCTCAAGGAGGCTGTCGTGCGACCGATTCTTACCGACGGCGGGCCGGAGCCTGCGGCCACGACATTGTCGGAACTCGAGCTTCGGGAGGCCGCAGCCGATGGCCTGCTCGTCACCCTGCGGGCCCGGCTGCTCGAGGCGCAGCGGATCGCCGATGGCTGCCAGCTCATGCTGGCCACCGACAAGGCGGGCTTCGTCGCGAAGTTGCACGGTGCCGATGTGCGCCGGCTGCTCAACCTGCAGGGCGGCAGCGAACTGTCGCTCACCGGCATCGTCGAGATGGACCTCACCTACGATTTTCGCATCCGGCCGAACATCGAACGGATCGGGCTCCTGCTGCGTTCGCCGGCGGACGTGCAGGTGGTCCGCGGACCGTCCTGGTGGACGCCGCGGCGACTGCTGCAGGTCGTGGCCGGCCTGGCCGCCGTGTTGCTGGTGGCCTTCGCCTGGGGGCTGCTGCTCAGGCGGCAGGTGATTGCCCAGGCGGCCCAACTCGCCCAGGAGATGCGGACCCGTCGGGATGCGGCGGTTGAGTTCGACGCCACGCTGCGAGAGCGCAATCGGCTCGCCGCCAATCTGCACGACACGCTCCTGCAGACGCTCGGCGGCATCGGCTACCAGCTCGAGGCGTGCGAGGTGAGCGGCCGCCTCGAGGCAGCCGAGACCAAGAAACACTTCGACACGGCGCAGCGCATGGTGGATCATGCGATGAGCCAGTTGCACGATTCCGTGTGGACGCTCCGCAGCCTGCCGCTTCGCAACCGCACCTTCCCCGAAGCGCTGCGGGCCCTGGCGGACCGCATCGGAGAGGAATACGGCACAGCGATCGGCTTGGAGACACAAGGCCTCCTGGAGGATCTGCCCGATTTCGTCGCGGGCAATCTGCTGCTGGTCGTCCAGGAGGCCGTCAGCAACGCCATCCGCCACGGCCAGGCGTCGGCCGTGGAAATCGCCATCGCCGCCGACTCGGTCGACAGCCGGATCGACCTGACGATTCGCGATAACGGGCTGGGCTTCGTCCCCGGGGCCCAGCCGAGCGTCGAACAGGGGCATTTCGGCATCGAGGGCATGAGGGAACGCGTCGAACGGCTCGGCGGCGGCCTGCAGATCGAGAGCACGCCCGGCGGCGGCACAACCCTCCGGGCAAACGTCAGCCGCTCCGCCTACGACAAGGAGCTGGTGTGACGCCCCGCTGTGGGCACCTGGCGGATCCGCCAGTTTCTTGGCAGGCCGAGGACATGGTTCAATGGGGCTGGAGATTTGATCAATTTTTCCGGCTTCACGCCTGCCTCCGCCATGCTCTCAACGCTGCCCATCCGTTTGATGCTCGTAGACGATCACCCGGTGATGCGGGTCGGCCTCGCCAACCTACTGGGCCTCGAACCCGGCTTCGAAGTGGTGGCCCAGGCCGATGATGGTGCATCGGCCCTCGAACTCTGGGGGCTCTACCATCCCGACATTTGCCTCATGGACATCAGCATGGAGGGCATGGATGGCGTCGAGACGCTGCGTCAGCTGCGGAAGACGTTTCCAGAAGCTCGTGTGCTGATGCTGACCTCCTCGAAGGCGCCGGAAGATGTTCGGCATGCCATGGATGCCGGGGCATGCGGTTACCTGATGAAGAATGTCCGCCGCGGTGAACTGGCCGATGCAATCCGCGCCGCGCACAGGGGTGAATGCTCCACCCCGCTCACGGCGGAAGGCAGCTCCAATGCCTCCGCGCCGCGTCGCGGGCTTTCCCATCGGGAATTGGAGGTGCTCAGCCTCATCCGTCAGGGGTTCACCAATGCGGAGATCGGACGGCTGATCGGCATCTCGGAGCGGACGACACGCTGGCACGTCGCCGCCCTCATGGAGAAACTGGGAGCCGCCGACCGGGCGCAGGCCGTGGCACGGGGCTTCGAAACGGGGCTGCTTGGAGTCACCGGCAGCGGTGACGACGCCTGACGCGAAGCGCCGTCAGGTTCGCCTGCCCGCGGCCCGTGCCGTCATGCGTCGGCGTATCGCACGACCAGTTCCGCAGCCTCGACAGGAGTGCCGGGGCTCACGAGCACTTCCGCCACCTTGCCGTCCCGCTCCGCATAGACCGTCGTCTCCATCTTCATCGCCTCGAGGCTCAAGAGCTTCTGCCCCTTGGTCACCGTGTCGCCCGGTCGGACAGCCACCGTCACGATCAGGCCCGGCATCGGTGCTCCCACCTCGCGGGCGTCGCCCACGGTCGCCTTCGGCCGCCGCTGGATCTTCGCCTCCAGACTCTTGTCGGCGATCGACACGCTCCGCGGCTGGCCGTTCAGCTCGAAGAACACCGTCCGCGTTCCGTCGGCATGCGGCTCGCCCACCGTCAGCAACCGCACCACGAGCGTCTTGCCCGGCTCGATATCGATGGGCAATTCCTCACCCGGCTTCGGGCCTTCGAGGAATGCGGGCGTCGGCAGCACGCTCACGCTGCCATATTTGTTCGCGTGCTGCACGTAGTCCTGAAACACCCGAGGATACAAGAGCCAGGAGAGCACCTCCCGCGGCGAGGCCGTCCTGCCGACGATCTCCGCCACCTTCTTTTCTGCCGCCTTGAAGTCGGCCGGCGGCATGGATTCACCGGGACGCCCCGAGACGACGTCGCCTTGGCGGACGATCCGCTTCACCACCTCCGGCGGGAACCCCCCCGGCGGCTGGCCCATCCGGCCAGCCAACAGGTCGACCACCGACTCGGGAAACGCCATTTCTCGTGAGTCGGAGAGCAGGTCTGAGGCCTGCAGTCCGTTGGTCACAAGCAGCAGCGCAAGGTCGCCCACCGCCTTGCTCGTGGGCGTCACCTTCACGATGTCGCCGAGCAGTTGGTTGACGTCGGCGTAGGCCCGGCAGACCTCCTCCCACCGATCGCCGAGACCGAGCGCCTTGGCCTGCTCCAAGAGATTCGTGAACTGGCCACCGGGCATCTCGTGAAGATAGAGGTCGGCATCGGGCGCCTTCATCCCGCACTCGAATGCCGTGTAGTGGTCGCGGACGGCCGCCCAGTAGTGGGAGAGATGCCGCAGTGGCTCGGGATCGAGGCCCGTGTCGAGCGGCGTGTTGCGGACCGCCTCCACGATCGCGTTCAGGTTGGGCTGGCTGGTCAGACCCGCGAAGCTCGCCATCGCCGCATCGACCACGCTCGCTCCCGCCTGGGCCGCCTCGAGGGCGCTGGCCAGCGAGGCGGCGGATGTGTCGTGGGTGTGGAAGTGGATCGGAATGCTGATCTCGTCACGGAGAGCCTTCACCAGCCGACCTGCGGCGAATGGCTTGCAGAGGCCCGCCATGTCCTTGATGGCGAGCATGTGGGCACCGAGCTTCTCCAACTCCTTGGCGAGCTTCACGTAGTAGTCGAGCGAATACTTCGTCCGCTTCGGGTCGAGGACGTCGCCGGTGTAGCAGATCGCCGCCTCGCAGATCGCGCCGCTCTCGAGCACGGCGTCGATCGCAAC
>JBIIMX010000346.1:0-4083 GCA_044337765.1 Pirellulales bacterium
TGAGCGGGTCGAACACGCGGAACACGTCGATGCCGCTGGCGGCCGATTCCTTCACGAAGGCCTGCACGACATTGTCGGGATAATTCGTGTAGCCGACCGCGTTGCTCGCCCGCAGGAGCATCTGAAAGAGCACGTTGGGCACCAGTTCACGCAGTTGGATCAACCGGTCCCAGGGACATTCCTTGAGGAACCGCATCGACGTGTCGAACGTCGCGCCGCCCCACATTTCAAGCGAGAAGAGGCCCGGTGCCAGATGGGCGTAGGCGTCGGCGACCGCGAGCATGTCGTAGGACCGCATCCGCGTGGCAAGCAGCGACTGGTGGGCGTCGCGCATCGTCGTGTCGGTGATGAAGAGCCGGTTTTGCTGACGGACCCAGGCGGCAAACTTTTGGGGCCCGAGTTCCTTGAGCTTCGTCCTCGTGCCTGCCGCCACGGGGGCCAGACGGTCGAAATCGGGGACTGGCGCGGGGCTGCGGCGGGCCGCCGGCGGCCGGCCCTTCACGAGCGGATTGCCGTTGACGATCACATCGGCCAGGTATTCGAGCACGCGCGTGGCCCGGTCACGGCGGATCGGGAAGTCGAAGAGTGCCGGCGTCTCGTCGATGAAACGGGTCGTGCAGCGGCCTGCCAAAAACTCGGGGTGCGTGACGAGATTGATCAGGAAGGGGATGTTGGTCTTCACGCCGCGGACGCGGAATTCCTGCAGGCAGCGTTCGATGTGGCCCGCTGCCTCCTCGTGGGTCAGCCCACGGGCCGTCACCTTCACGAGCAGCGAGTCGAAATAGGGCGTGACGACCGCGCCTGAGAAGGCTGTGCCGGCGTCGAGCCGTATGCCCATGCCACTTGCCGAGCGGTAGGCGGTGATCCGACCGTAGTCGGGAAGGAAGCGGTTCTCCGGATCCTCTGTCGTGACTCGGCACTGGATCGCCGCACCCATCGATTTGATCTTCGCCTGGTCCCCGAGCCCGATCTGTGAATCGGAGAGCTTCCAGCCCTCCGCCACGCGGAGTTGCCGGCGGACGATGTCGATTCCGGTGATCTCCTCGGTGACCGTGTGCTCCACCTGGATCCGTGGATTGACCTCGATGAAGTAAAAGCGGTCGGCATCGTCATCGACCAGAAACTCGACGGTGCCGGCGTTTTCGTAGCGGGCGGACCGGCCGATCGACAGCGCCGCCTCGCAGATGGCATCCCGCATGGCCGGGGCAAGGTTTGGGGCGGGGGCCATCTCCACGACCTTCTGGTGCCGCCGCTGCACCGAGCAGTCCCGCTCGAAGAGGTGAACAAGATTGCCGTGCAAGTCACCGAGCAACTGCACCTCGATGTGCCGCGCCCGCTGGATGAACTTCTCGACGAACACGCTCGCACTGCCGAAGGCCGTCTTGCTCTCCCGCTGCGCGCTTTCGAGCGCCACTGCCAGTTCATCCTCGCCGCGGACGATCCGCATGCCACGGCCGCCGCCGCCGTGGGCCGCCTTGATCATGACCGGCCATCCCAGCTCCTTCGCGATCTTGAGCGCGTCCTGGAAGCCGATGACCGGCTTCGAACTGCCGGCCAGAATCGGCACGCCGGCCTGCTTTGCGAGTTCGCGGGCGGCCGTCTTGTCGCCGAGCGTTTGCAGGAGTTCGACGCGTGGCCCCACGAACACGATCCCCGCCTTGTGGCAGGCTGCGGCAAAGTCAGGGTTCTCGGAGAGGAACCCGTAGCCCGGATGGATCGCATCGACATCGTGCTCCTTGGCGATCGCCACGATCGCCTCGATGTCGAGATAGGAGCGGATCGGTTCGCCGGGGCGGCCGACGAGATAGGATTCGTCGGCCTTGAAGCGGTGGAGGGCGAAGCGATCTTCGTGGGCATAGATAGCCACCGTCCGCATGCCGAGTTCATGGGCGGAACGAAATACGCGGATCGCGATCTCGCTGCGGTTGGCCACCAGCAGCTTCTTGATAGGACGCATCGAAAAATTCCTTCCGGGCCCTTGTCGAACGGGAATGTCGCACAGGAAATCGGCCGTCATCCTACCGTGGCTTGGAATCGGCGACAGGGCGGCTTCCGGCGGCCGTTTCCGCGGGCTGTGGCGGGGGCGGGAATGGCCCCGGCGGCCCCGCAGTCGGTGCCTGTCCCTGCCGGGCGTCCTGGATTCCCTTTCCGATGCAACGCCCGCTCGTCACCAAGCGGCAACCGCCCGCGATCTCGTATCCGCTCCTCGGGGCTCTGCGATCGAAGGCGTTGTCCCGGGGAGAGACGCCGCTTGCCGTGGTGATCGGCCGGCTCCTCATCTCCATCGGTTCGGCCATCATCGATCTGGCGGACACAAAGACAAAAATAGATCCACCCGACAACTGGCCAGCCAGGTCGCAGGCTTCCGGCAGTGACCGACGGTCGTTGCCGCTGGGCTTTCAGGTCGCATTGTCGATGCCGACGGTCACGGTCGCCTGGGCGAGAGATGCCGACTGGCCATCCCAGGCCCGCAGCGCAAAGGCTGGGATGACGCCGCTCACGCCCGTCGGCGGAATCCAGCGGACCTTCTGGCCGGCCGAGATCAGCCTCTGGGCCACTGGCGTACCTGCCCGGACGACGAGATTCACCCAGCGGATTCCCGTCCACCGCTGCAGCACGCCGCGGCTGAGCGACTCGATTCGGAATGCCAACGCCGGCGAATCGACGTCGGCCACCGCCGACCGTTCGCGGAGCATGTCGTAGGTGATTTCGAACGGCGTGTTGCGTGACGCACCGGCGAACGCCACCTTCGCGGCGATCGTCGGCGCGTCGTTGACGGGCGTCACCCGGATCGGCCGGGTGAGGGAGACCGTCGTCGTGGCGTCGTTCGCCGAGAGGGAGAGCGTCTGCTCGACGGTGCTGTCGGTCGGCGCGAGATAACGGATGCGGCCGAGGGTGGCGAAGTAGGCGGCCACGGCGGCAGGCGCCCCGGTGAACGTGCGAGCCTCCCCGGCCGACGCCACGCGGACGGTGGGCGTGCTCGCGGCCGAGATCGTGCCGGCCGTCGCCGACAGCGTGACCGTCACCGTGCCGGAGTCGCGGTCGGAGACGACGGCAACTCCAGCGGGCCAGACGAGGCTGCCGACCACATCCTCGCGGACCGCGAATGCGACCGGCGCCTTCAGCACCGGGACGTCGTCCACCGGGGTGATCGTGATCGGCACGAAGGCCGTGCTCGACAGCCGTCGGGTGATCGGGCCTTCGGCGACCGTCACCGAGAGCTGCCGGAGGCCCGAGACGTTCGCCGCGGGGCTGTAGGTGATCCGGGCCGGATCACCGGTGAAGAAGGCGTTCAGGTTGGCGAGCGTGCCGGTGAACGTGCGGGCGGTGGGCGTGCCGCCGACCACGACGCCTCCGCCGCTGGCTGCGGCCAGCGACCCGTCGGTGATCTGCAGCGTGACGGTCATCACCGTCGCTGCCGGAGAATCAGCATCGGTGAATGGAGTGCCCTTGAACTCGAGCGGCCCAGGGGTGTCCTCGGTGAAGCGGAAGCCGCTGGGGGCGGTGATCCGGGGCGGCGTCCGCGCCTCGGCGGCGTCGAGCACGTTGACACGCACGTCGAGTGTCGCCGAGCGGACGGGCGTGCCCGCGTCGGTCGCCATCACCCGGAAGAAATAGGCGTTCTTCGTCTCGAAGTTGGCCGGGGCCTTCAGCCGCACCTGACCGCTCGTGGGATCGATCGTGACCAGTTCGGCATCGTCGCCCAGAGCGGGGACGAGCGAGTAGGTGAGCACGTTGCCCGGAGACGCATCGGCGTCGGTGGCCACCGCTGTGTAGGCGACCGTAGTCACGGGGGCGTTTTCGGTGATGGCGCCGGTAAAGCCGCCGCCGAAGACGGGGGTGAAGTAGTTGTTGACCGCCTGGATCGTGGCGAAGTTGCGGGCGGACTCGACGTTCGGCGTGCCGCCGCCGGCCACGGCCGCGATGATTTCCGCGGTGGCGTCGAAGTACGTCAGCGAGTTGCCACCTCCGCCGCCATCGAGCGTGCCCGGGAACGTCACGGCCGGCCCGGTCATCTCGAAGGCGTCGGCGGCCCCGCCGCCGACCACTTCCTCGATCGCCGAGCCGGCGTGGATCGCGAGG
>JBIIMX010000003.1:0-28190 GCA_044337765.1 Pirellulales bacterium
AAATGGCATCAGGTGCCGCTTGTGGTAGCAGCCGACGATCCGCTCGGCGTCGTCCACGAGGATCGCCGACTGATAGATGTCGTTGGGACGTTCGGGATAGCCGCTGTAGATCTTGCCACCAAACAGGAGCGGGCAGGCAGGGTCGGCCAGTGGACGCAGGCCCCGCTGCGGGTCGCGGGACTCCGCGAAGATCCGTTCAGGATCGTTGAACGAGGAGAGTGATTCTGCATACGAGCCACCGCTGCATTCGGGCCAGCAGATCAGGTCGAAGGGCCGGTCGCGATCCGCGCACGCCTCCCGCGAGAGCCGTTGGAGTGAGTCGATTGAATCGTCGCGGCTGGGGTCGACCTGAACCAGTGCCACGCTGATCTTCGGCGCCGCGGCGATCCGAGCCGACCAGGTTTGCATGGCCCAGACGCCGTAGGCGAGGTTGGCCGCGCAGACAACAACCGCGGCCATGCCGACAGCCGTCCATGCTGGCCCGACGGCCTCGTGCCCCTGCCACCAGCGGCGACGCGCCGATTCCACAATCAGCACGATCAGACCGGCATGGGCATAGAGCACGAAGGTGGAGGTTTCCGGTCCGAGCAGGTCGACCGACTGCACGAGCACGGGCCAGGCGAGTTGGCTGTAGCCGAGCTTCCAGGGAAACACACCCGTGACGAAGGCCTCGGTCGCGACGGCGACGAGTGCCGCCGGGAGCCAGGCGTTGCGGGGGTCGACGACCGTGCGGCTGACGAACCAGAAGGGCAGCGAGAGCCGCAGGGCATCCCAGAGCACGATCGGCACCGTGAATGCCAGGCCGATCCCGTAGCTCGATTGGATCGCGTCCGCGAGCACCGTGGGTGACCAGTGAAACGCCGTGGCCAGGCTCGCCGCCGCCACGGCGAGCACAAGTGTTTCGCCCCGCCAGCCGCGGAGGTGCGGGAGACACGCAAGCGCGGCCGCCACCCCCAGCCATTCGCAGGGCACGAGATCCTGCCAGAGCCACGGTGTCGCGATCAGCATCGCGATCGTGATCGCCCCCAGGGCATCCGCCCACCAAGCGGTGCCCGATCGATGCCGCACGAAAACGTTCATACACCGTTTCTAATCACGATCCGGCCCCTGCACAAACCGTGGCCAGATGTCAGACCCTGCGGCCAAGCCTTTCGGCCGGGGCAGAAAAACGAGCAAGCCGGGCAGCATCGCTGGGCCAAGGCCCGAGCGAGTGCTGTCCGGCTCGTGATCTCGTCTGTTTTCAGGCCGCGTTCCGGCGGGGAGCCGGACAACGACTAGAAAATCTTCCCCGGAGGGGAGAAGGTCAGCGTGCTGGTGGTCGCATCGGCTGCGGCCAACAGGTACACGACCTGGCTCTTGGGGAAGCTGAACGGCAGCGTCTGCGACTGGCCACCCGTCTGATCCTGAACGAAGGCATTGGCAGCCCCCTTCTTGATCGTGAACTGGGCCACGCCGTTGCCACCAATCGTCTTGCCACCAGCCGCTGAAGCCGCGCCATTCTTCGCATTCACGAGCGCCGGCGCGGTGCCGGTGTTCTTGATGCGAACGGACTGGTTATTCGACTTCGAACTGCCACCGCTGCGGCCACCTGCAAACGCCGCGTTGGCGGAAAAAACCATGGCCGCGACCGCCATGGCAAGGAAAGCACTGCGAATCATGGGAACCTTTCTTCGAAGAAACATTCTCTCGATCACGACCATGCTGGGGTCAGCACGACCGACTACGGGTTGCCCCGCAATGTTGGTGGGCCGGGTTACCCCGGCGGGTGTATTGGTGTGGGATCTGTGTTTTGTGCGAGTTGAGCAACGGTTTTAGTTCTTGCTTTCCGTTTCGGTTTCGCCGCCGGCGCGGGTGCATATCGCGATCAGCACCCGCACGTCGAGCCGATCGCTCAGAAACGAGATGTGGCCGTCGCCATACACGCAGTTGAGGCCGCCAGGGTGCAGGCTGCGAAAGCCATCGACGCTGGGGTCATTGATGACGCGGGAGTTCAGCGGAAAGCAGTTGTTGCCGCAGGCCCAGCAGGCATCGCCGAATGTGTGCGTGTCGGAACCGGAAGTTTCGCGGTCAACGGCTTCGGCGACGAGCAACGTGCGGGAAAGTCCGTCCGAGACCGATGCAGCCGTTGCCGATAGTTTGTAGTCGGCATCGGTTGCGTAGAGGATGCCGCCGTGTTCATCACGGGTTGTGAGCGGACTCAAGGCGGTGCCGTCCGGTCGGATGTAGGCGCCGAGAATGCCGCCATAATCCTGCTTGCCTGGAAACCGTTTCAGTCCGCTGGGGCAGACGTAGGTCGGAATGGTGATATCCACCTTGGAAAGATTGCCGGCCGGATCGTCCCAGGCCTTTGTGTAGTCGACGCGATCCGAAACGGCCGACTGCTCCAAAAATGGCAGGATGAAGGACGACCAGGCGTGCAATCGGTTGGCAATCTGATCATTGCCGGGCGGAAAGCGTTTCTTGGCCTGTTCGTAATTGGAGAGGGCCAGCCCCATCTGCTTGAGGTTGTTCGCACACTGCATGTTGCGGCCCGACTCGCGGGCTCGTTGGACGGCCGGCAGCAGCAGGCCGATCAACGTTCCGATAATGGCGAGCACTGCGAGCAGTTCGACGAGCGTGAAACCGCTCGCACGACGCTGGGGAAAACAAGTGCTTTTCAAGGCTGCAATCCTCGGGACCAATCAGGCCTTTGGTAAGATGCGTAAGATAAGCTGGTCGTGCAGGTGGGTCAACAAGTGACTTTTTTTATGAAAAAGCCTGTTGGAACGGTGTTCCATAGGGCTTCGAGGGGAAAGTCGACCAGGCACACTCTATTGGGGGGGAGTCTATTGGGGGGCGGCTGGGGAACGCGTGTTTTGACCAGTCTGCGGGCTGTCAGGTGATCGTAAAGAAGGTCGAGGCGCCCGTTGCAAGCGGATTCCCGGCACGGTCAACAATTCCAGTCTTGAGGAGTGTCAGCGTGTACGTTCCCTGGGCAAATGCCTGCACCGCTGGAGTGAAGGCGTAGGAGCGGTCCGAGAGTTGCGTCGTGGTGATCGCGCCCACGTAACTTCTGAGGAGAGGGGAACCGAGGCCTACGGTGAACCGCGACGAATGGTCTGTGAACAGCAGATTGGAGAGCCTGACGCCCTGCACCGGCTCGGAAAATGTCACTGTCACCCGCCCGGTTACGGGCGCCCCTGGCGTGGCGCGGTAGCTGGAGTCGTACGACAATGTCGCCGTTGGCAGCGTAGGATCGACGGCCATCGACCATGTGCTAGCAGTACTCCAGACCTGGCTGGCGTTGACCGAGTAGGCTGTCATGACGTGGGTTCCGGCCGAAAGCGGCCGGGCTAGGGGCGTGGGCAGGCTCCAGGCACCTCGCACAGAGGCTTTCGCGATGCCAAGGAACTGGCCGTCGGCATAGACGACCACGCTCGACCGTGCTGGTGCCGTGCCGGTAAACACCGGCCGCATGAGCCGCGTGATGCCATCGCCGCGGGTCCCGGTATCGCTCGCCGCAGCCAGCCCGATGTTTGGTGCCGCCACAGCCAGTGCCAAGCGTGGTTCGAGCGACTCGAGGCCCATCGTCGCCTTGCGGCTTCGCCGGCCGGCACTGCCCACCGGCCGCCGAGGTGAGTTCCACGCGCGGAGGATCGAATGCAGAAGAGAACGTGGCATCGGTAACCTCGGATTTTTAGCTGTTTAAACAGTGCTGGTTGAGAAGTGCTGGTTGCAAGATGCCGGTTGAACAGGAATCTTTGAAAACGGGACCTCTGGCGGCGGAACCAGTTCGAGGCCTCGTTGCACGCCTGCTCGTACGTTCGCCAAAGGCAATTCGCCCAAATCACCCCGCCACATGGGGATGGCTTCCGGTGACGAGAGAAGATTCGTAGCGTATTTTCAGCCGCGACGGAGCCGAGTCAAGCAACAGACCAAAACGGAATCGGGGGAGGCCGCAAACCGCTGGAAAGCGGCCTTTTTCCGCCGGCCGTACCGGGCGGTGCCGCTGGACGCACTCGCTCGTTGCGGCCAGCGGACGTCTTCGGACCCGGGCATCGGTTATTTTGCGGGCGAAAGTCGCGATCGTAAGATCTCCTGGTCGCGGCTCGGACTCTGACCTCGACCCTCGCTAAACGGGGGTCGTTGCCCGCCGGCTCGGACCGGAAACCATGAACATCCTCGTTACCGGCGGTGCCGGATTCATCGGCAGCCATATCGTGGACGGGCTCATCGCCGCTGGCCATCGCGTCGCGGTGCTCGACGACCTCTCCAGTGGATCTCGCGACAACCTGCCACCTGGCGTGCCGTTGCATGTGGCCGACATCGTCGATCCGCTTGCGGTGGGCCGTGTGTTCGATGCGGCCCGGCCAGATGCCGTCTGCCATCAGGCGGCGCAGATGTCGGTCAGCCGGTCCGTTCGCGAGCCGCTCTTCGATGCCCAGGTCAACTGCATCGGCCTGATCAACGTGCTTGATGCTGCGGCGAGGCATGGCTGCCGCCGGATCGTCTTCGCATCGAGCGGCGGCGTCCTGTACGGCGAGGTGACGACGCCGGCTCCTGAATCGACGCCTGCCAATCCGGTCAGCCCCTATGGCATCACCAAGTGGGTGGGTGAGCGATACCTCAAGTTCTTCGCCGAAGAGCACCGGATGGCGACCGTGGCGCTCCGTTACTCCAATGTCTACGGGCCCCGGCAAAATCCGCACGGCGAGGCTGGCGTCGTAGCGATCTTCTGCAAGAAGCTCTTGGCAGGCGAGCCGGCCCGCGTCAACGGCGATGGCCGCTACATCCGCGATTACGTGTTTGGTCCAGACGTCGCCCGCGCCAACGTGCTCGCCCTGACGGCAGACCTGCCCGCCGTGGCGCCGGGAACGCTCACAAGCCTCAACATCGGCACCGGGCTGGGAAGCGATGTCAATGAACTCGAGGCAATGATTCGCGCTGCCGTCGGCGAGGCCCTCATGCGGCGTGGCCGCGGGGGGCCGCTGCCCGCACCGGAGCACGGGCAGGCGCGGCCGGGAGACCTGCGTTCCAACCTGGTCGATGCCAGTCGCGCCAGCGAACTGCTCGGCTGGAGGCCGACTGTTTCGCTCGACGCGGGCCTGTCGCTGACGGCGGAGTGGTTCGCCGACCGCATCGCCACGGAAGCCTAAAGTTCGGCAGTCCGGAACTCGGAAGTCCAGAGTTCGGAAGACAGGAACTCGGCAGACCGATACGCACGAGACATCGCTCGGCTGAAAGCTTTGAGAAACGTCTTCAGTCGCCGTTCAGGCCATCAAGGGCCCCTGCCGCCAGCCGTTGTCTGAGCGATGGGGAATCCAAATAGGGCGGAAAGCGATGACTCTTGCCGACGATCGAAGCGGCATCGATCTGGACGAATTCGATCTCCGGCGGCAGCCAGCGGGCGGGCATGTGCTCGTGGCCAAGCGCCTCGGTTCGCAGGTCCGGGTCGATGAATTCGAAGAATCGCAGCGCCTGATCCCGGGTGTTGTTCAACAGCGTCAAGCGGTCGATGCAAGGGAGCACCTTTCGGTACTCTCCGCACGGGGCCAGTGCGTCCTGGCGGACCGCCGCCGCCACGAGCACGAGATGCAGCCTTGCAGGACGGTCGATCCATGGCTGGAGATCGGAACGCCCCGACCGCTGTGAACGGGCGAGATTGTCGAGCGCCTCGAGCGCGATGAGCCCACCGTAGCTGTAGGCAACGATCGCGACCGGTCGCACGGGTTGCATCTGTCCCAAAAGCCACGCGAAATAGTGACCCTCGGTCATCGACCGCTCGTATTTGGCGCGACTGTCCCGGAGTAAGATCCCCTCCTGGGCGCTTGGCCAAGAGAAGATCACGGTTCGTGCCGCAGGGCCGTCGGGACGGCATTTCGAGAGCCGCCTCGCCATCAGCAGCCCCTGCGACTTCGCCGAGGCAGGGTCGTAGCGGTTGCCATGAATAAAGACCACAAGCGGCCGCTGCGGGTCGTCCAGCAGGCTGGGAAGATCCGACGGTATCCAGCGGCTGCATGCCGCATCGGGCACGAGTCGCTCCACGCCGAGCGAGACATGGTTGGGTAGAAAGTTGACGTTGGGCAGGCGACGCGTGCTGACGACCCAGACATCATCGTCGCCGCTCGACAGATCGTCGCCGCTCGACAGGATATCCGTCTGCGAAGGGGACTCGGCCGGCTGCGAGGCGTCGACCAACGACGGGATGTCACAGACGGTCACGACCGCCAACAGGAACAGAAAACGGCGGAACCGAGCGAAAAAACGCAATGCAGACACCGATCGAAAGACGACCAGCCAGAGCCGCGACGCGGCTTCCTCGACGACTGTGTTCAACAGTAGCACGCGTTTTTCGGCAGTGCCCCGCCGGCCGTATCGCCTGACCGCTTTCGAATCTCCAGACCGCTTTCGCAGCGGGTGCGTCACCGTTTGTGGGCGGCAGCACTCTCGCCGCGTGGGCGTGATAGCCAAACGCTCCTCGAGCCTTCGCCGACCACCGGTGTATCCGCTACGGTCGTGCTCTACCGGCACGGTCGGCACGAAGGGCCAAAGTATGGCCAGGAATTTTTCGAGCAATTTTCTTGTCCCGCCGACCGACCGGCGAATCGTGAGCTACGGTTTGGAGGCGTCGTCGTGGACGACGCATCGTGTCCGACGGTGGGTCGTTCCCGGCCTCGCGGTGTGGAGATGCCAAACATGTGCCGTTCCCTGTGCCTCGTGATCGCCCTCAGCAGCCTCGCGGCCGCCCCGGGGTGCAGCAGTTGTTTCGGTAGCGCCAATAGCTGCCGCCGTCCGTCGTTCATGGAGTTTCGGTCGCCTTGTATGGGAGGCGCCGCGCCGTGTGCGGCCCCGCAAGCACAGCCCTGCCAGCCCGCCTGCGGGGTGCCGATGCAGGAGCCTGCCTGCGGTCCGGCGTGCGGTTCTTGCGGCGAAGGTGGTGGCATGATGTCGGCTCCGGCTTCCGCTCCGATCGTGGGCGAGCCGGGCACATTCAGCTGATTGACGGCGGGTTGGATCGTCCGCCCCTCCGGTGATGCGCCGCTCTTGCCGGCCAAGCGTCGGGCAAGCAGCACGCAGTGTGCCTGCTCCCGATTCGAGCGGCTCGTCACCGGCGGGGTGGGATCCCGAGTTTGCCGTGAAGGCGATCCCGTCGCTGACTCCCAGGGCTTTTCGCCAAGGGCCTTTATTGGCAGAGAGAAGCCCCCGGCGTACGCCGGGAAGAGGCCGTTCGTCGCACCATCCTCGTGCGATACGGCCAGGTCTTTTTGGGAGTCCTCGCCCCGCTCGTATACTCCCGGGCCCCTGTTTCCTCACACGGAGCCGCCATGTTCGAGTCCCTGACCGCCTCGCTGTCTTCCGCCCTCAACACGCTTCGGGGACGCGGCAAGCTCTCCGAGGCGAACATGCGAGAGGGGTTGTCCGGGGTCCGCACCGCCCTGCTCGAAGCCGACGTGGCCTACGACGTCGTCGAGACGTTTCTGGCGCGGGTCGTCGATGATGCTATCGGGGCGAAGGTGCTCGAGTCACTCGATCCGGCCCAACAGCTCGTGGGCATCGTGCATCAGGAACTGGTCAACCTGATGGGGCCGGTGGACCACTCGCTCCACCTGCAACCGGGGAAGACCACGATCCTGATGCTCTGCGGCCTGCAGGGCTCGGGCAAGACGACATCCTGCGGCAAGCTGGCGAAACGGATCAAACAACAGGGCCAGGGCGTGATGCTCGTCGCTGCCGACCTCCAGCGTCCGGCGGCCATCGAGCAGTTGGCGGTACTCGGTCGGCAGATCGGCGTGCCCGTGCACGTGCCCGACGGCGTCACCGACCCAGTCGCCGTCTGTCGTGCCGGCGTGGCTCGCGCGCAAAAGGAAGGGATTTCCGTCGTCATTCTCGACACGGCTGGCCGGCTCTCGATCGACGAGGCGCTCATGCAGGAGCTCACGAAGATCGACCGCACCGTGGGTCCTGACCAGGTCTATCTCGTCGTCGATGCGATGACAGGCCAGGATGCGGTCAAGAGCGCCAAGGCCTTCAATGAAGCGCTCGAACTCGACGGCGTCATCATGACGAAGCTCGACGGCGACGCCCGTGGTGGCGCAGCGCTCTCGGTCAAGACCGTGACCGGAGTGCCGATCAAATTCATCGGCACCGGGGAGCAGATCGAGGCCCTGGAGGATTTTCATGCGGAGCGGATGGCCGGCCGCATCCTCGGCATGGGCGACGTCGTCACGCTCGTCGAGGAAGCGCAGCGGAAGTTCGACCAAGACGAGATGAAGCGGCAGGAGGAGCGGCTCCGTGCAGGCGAATTCACGCTCGAGGACTTCAAGAAGGTGCTCCTGCAGACCCGTCGCCTGGGCCCACTGGGCAAGGTGCTCGGCATGATCCCGGGCATGAGCGGCATGCAGGAAATGCTGGCTGGCACCGATCTCGACAAGGACGTCAACCGGCTCTTTGGCATCATCGATGCTATGACGCCGTCCGAGCGGCGCAACCCATCGCGGGTGGTCGATCAGTCGCGCCGCCGCCGCATCGCCGCCGGTGCCGGCGTCGATCCACGGGAGGTGAACGACCTCGTGAAACAGTTCGACGGGATGAGCGCGATGATGAAGGGAATGGCGGGGCTGGGCATGAAGGATCGCCTCCGCGAGGTGCAGCGGATGCAGGCGCAGTTGAGCAATCCAGCCGCGCGGCTCGGCAGGCCGAAGGGTGATACTGGCAAGCGGCTCACCGCCGATGAACGGCGGAAGCAAAAGAAGCAGCGGGAGAAGGAAGCCCGCCGCAAGAAACGCAGTTGAGGAACGCTGCGGGTTGACGCGAGCCGACATCTTCACGGCAAGGCTCGGCATCCTGCCGACCTTGCCTTGGCCGACTCCGTCGGCTGGTGCTCACCCGGCCATCCAGGCCTGGCACTCAGCTGAGCTTCGTCGTGGGAGCTTCGTCGTGGGAGCTTCGTCGTGGCGGCGAGTTTTCAACTTGCCGTCTTCACGGCCGGGATCGGCCGAAGCTCGAGGAGCTTTTGGATTTTCGCTGCCCGGGAAAGAGCGTCCGGAGGCGTGACCGCGAAAAAGCCGCCGCGACGAGACCGTTGCCGTTCCGCCCCGGCGTGCCATAGCGGGTCGGCAGTTGAGGCCGATTCCGCCAGAAAACCCGCGAAAAACGCCGGTCTGGGAGGTGGGCTTGGGTTCCGGCGCCGGTCGGGTACTCTAAGGGGCTCGATCAATCCTTTCCGAGGAGACTCTGACTGTGGCTGTGGCGATTCGAATGAAGCGAATGGGCCGGAAGAACCGCGCCTTTTATAGGATCTGTGCGACTGACCGACGGAGCCCGCGGGATGGCCGCGTGATCGAGGTGCTGGGCACCTACGATACGTCCGTCCCCGATACCGACGCCCGGTGCCTGCTCAACAACGAGCGGGTCGACTACTGGCTCAGCGTTGGCGCTCAGCCCAGCGATGCAGTCCGCGTGCTTGTCAAAAAATATGGCAAGAACGGCACCCGCTTGAAGGAAATGGAACAGGCCAGGGCCAAGCTCTCGATGCCGAGGATCGTGCCCGACGCAGGTGAACCGGCGTTTGTCCCAGAGCCGAAGGCGGATCCAGCCGCTGCCGTGACCGCGGTGGCCACCCCCGAAGCTCCCTCCGAACCTGTTGCGGACGCCCCGGTGGCGGAAGTGCCCAGCCCCGCGGCCGAAGCCGGTGGGGAATCGCAGCCAGAGCAAGCCTGATAATGCCGCTGCCGATCCCATGCGCATCGATATCCTCACCCTGTTCCCGGAAATGTTCGCGGGCTTCCTCGACGGAAGCCTGCTCGGTGAAGCACGTCGGTCTCGTCTGATCGATGTCTGCCTCACGAATATCCGGGACTTTGCCGAGGGTGTGCATCGACAAGTGGACGACCGCCCTTATGGCGGTGGTCCGGGGATGCTGCTGATGCCGGGGCCGGTTGTGTCGTGCGTCGAGGCGGTGCAGCAGCAGTCCGATGCCCCAGGGCATCTTGTCATGCTGACACCCGGCGGCCGCCGATTGGATCAGGCGGGTGTTGAGGAACTTGCCCGGAAACAGCGGATCGTGCTCGTGTGCGGTCGCTACGAGGGCTTCGATGACCGTGTCCGCAAAACGCTCGAACCGGACGAAATCTCCATCGGCGACTATGTGCTCTCCGGTGGTGAAGTGGCCGCGATGGTCATCGTTGATGCCGTTGCCCGCCTGCTACCCGGAGTTCTGGGCGACGAAGAGAGTGCCCGACAGGATTCCTTCTCTGGCGTTGACCGCCTCGTGGAAGGCCCACAATACACCCGGCCGCGTGAGTTTCGCGGCCTGCGCGTGCCCGACGTGCTGCTGTCGGGCGACCATGGCCGAATTGCAACGTGGCGGCATGAACAAGCCGTCGATGCGACCCGCCGCCGTGTTCCAGCCGATCGTACTCCCATCCCTTGCCACCCTTCCCCCAGCCGTTCCTGAAGGAGCCGTCGTGAGCCAGAAGATCCTCGCCAAGGTCGAAGCATCCAGCCTCAAGTCGGAGGTGCCCCAGTTCGCCATTGGCGATACTGTCGACGTCCATACCCGCATCCTCGAAGGCGAGAAGGAACGGGTCCAGATTTTCAACGGCGTGGTCATCGCCAAGGCCGGGTCGGGGAGCCGTGAGACCTTCACCGTCCGACGGATCGTCGCCGGAGAGGGTGTCGAGCGGAAGTTTCCCATCCACTCGCCGAAGATCGCCAAGGTCGAGGTGAAGCGTTCGGGCGTTTCGCGGCGGGCAAAGCTCTACTATCTTCGCGATCGCGTCGGCAAGTCGGTCCGCCTCCGTGAGAAGCGGGACGACGTTGCGGAGGCGACGGCAAAGAAGACAGGCGGCAAGAAGCCCGCAGCCAAGGCCTGACGAGTCCTCGCGTCGCCCGAAACTGGTGCTCCACCAAACTCGGATGCGTTCCAGCCATGCCATTCCGCGATCCACGGCATTCGCTGGGTGAACGTGGCGAAGCCGAGGCGGAGCGATTGCTTCGGGGCCTTGGATACCGCATCGTGGGACGCCGCGAGCGGGTGCTGCGTGGCGACATCGACTTGGTGGCACTCGACGGCCGCACGGTGGTGTTTGTCGAGGTGCGCTCGCGGACAGACACCGCCCATGGGCATCCAGCCGAAACCGTCGGCCCCCAGAAGCAGCGACGCATCGCCGAACTGGCCACCGCCTACATTCGTCGGCACCGCCTCGAGGACTGCCAGGTTCGGATCGACGTCGTGGCAGTCACCTTCGGGGTCGGTGGCTCCCGTCCGGTTGTCGAGCATTTTCAAAACGCCTTCGACAGCCCCTTCTAACCGCTGGTCATTCTGGAAAATGGGGACGGGAGCGATTTTTGTGGCATCCTCACGTTCTTGGTCGGCAAGCGCGGCATTGCCTTCGACCGCTGGAAAATCGCTCCCGTCCCCATTTTCCTACGACAGATACCGCCGGCGGTTGACGGTAGCCTGCCAGCGGCCGGTCTTCGTGATGTCGAGGATCTGGGCCTGCGTGAAGTGTTCGCCGTGTTCGAGCACCGCACGGCGGATGACTTCCTTCACGTCCGCGCCGGTCGCCCCTTCCAGCGACTGCGACACCACGTCGTAGTCGATCTCCAGGCGGAGCGGTTCGAGATGCCGCTCGAGGATGCGGGCCCGGGAGGCTTCGTCGGGCATGGGCAGCGTGAGCACCATGTCGAATCGCGAGGACCGCTGGGCGGCCGGATCGAGGGCCTTGGGATCGTTTGTGGTGGCGATGGTGAGGATGGCCTCCCGCTCGAGCACGCCGTCGAGCGTGGCGAGGAAGTCGGCCAGCGCACCGTTATCGCCGTTGGAATCGCGGTGGCCCAGCACCAGATCGATGTCGTCCAAGACGACCAGCGTGGGACCGAACGTCTCCGACGCGGCGTAGAGTTCTGCGATCATGTGCCGCATGGCGTTGGCATCGGCGAGGATCGTCGTGTAGCGATCCCCCAGTTCACAGGCGATCACCCGCACGAGGTGCGTTTTCCCGACACCCGGAGACCCCGCGAGAAGCATGCCGCGGTTGGTGCCCAGGCCCAGTCGCCGCATGATCTCCCGACGGCTGGTGGCCGCGGCGAGGAAGACATCCACCTCGGACCAAACTTCGGTGGGCAGGATCAGGCCTTCGCGGGGGTTGGCCAGCGTCGGGGCGATGCCCAGCTTGAGGCAGCCCTCGACGACCGTGGCTTCAAGGACCCGCCCCCGCAGCGGATTCTCCACCGTCTTGAGCCGGTCGCAGAATCGCTTGAGGACTTCCTCCGCCACGGCCTTGCCGCTCGAGCGTGAAAGGATGGCGAATTCACGGCTCCAATGTCGATCGTCCACGAACACGCAGAGCGGTTCGGCGGCAAGCGTGCCAGTGGGAAAGAAGGCGATCAGGCGGCCGGGCACCGAGACTTTGTCGTCAGGGCCGAGGTCGAGTTGCGACCACGTGGGCGGCAGGCCGTCGCCCGGCGAACCGATCACCACCGTGTCGGCGTGCCGCTCCATTTCGATCCGCAGCAGGTTGCCGAAGATCGCCAGCGACGTGCTGGCACCGGAATGCTTGGTGCTCGCCAGTTGCGTGCCCTCGACGCCCAAATGAAGCATCGCGAAGGAGGTGGGCGACAGGGCCGATGCGGGCTGACGGCCCAGTATTTCCCCCAGCACGCCGATGGTCGCCCGCGTCTCGGCGGAGGCGTTTGCCAGGATGGCGTCGAGGGTGCGGTCGTCGGCGGCGTGGCGGCCGTGCTCGTGTATCATTTGAGGTACCTGATTGGTGCGATTGGCCGGACGGAGGAGTCCGGTCGCGGAGGGTGTGTGCGGGATCTGCCCTGGAATAGAGGAGTCGGCTGGCGATGTCGTGGTTGTACCTGATGATCGCGATCGTGGCAGAAGTGTTTGGCACGAGCTTCTTGCGGGCCTCACAGGGCTTCACCAAGCCCGTGCCCGCCATCCTCGTTGTCGTCGGCTACGGACTGGCGTTCTTTTTCCTGTCGCTGACACTCAAGGAGATTCCTGTTGGAATCGCCTATGCCGTCTGGAGCGGCGCGGGCGTGACGCTGATCGCCGCGATCGGCTGGCTTTTTTTGGGCCAGAAGCTCGATCTCGCGGCGATCGTCGGCATGTCGCTGATCATCGCAGGCGTGGTCGTGCTCAACCTGTTTTCGAAGACCGGTAGCCACTGATACGGCCGCCGCTTGATCCTCTCGCGTGACGCGTCGGGGATACCTGCGCCCCGTCGCCGGACTTTCGCTTCGGACATCCTGTCCTTCGCTCACTCGGAGCTGACTGCGCTTCGGCATCCATGCCTGCGCTCGCCAGCTACGCCGGCTCTCGGGGCATAGCCATCCCCTCGCTGCAACATCGATCAGCCGCATCCCGTCTGCGCGAATGGGATCACGTGAGCAGTTTGACACTGGCAAACGCGAGCACGGCCGCCATGAGGAGCCGCAGAGTCTGCGACGGAAGGCGAAACGCCCCCAGTTGCGACCCGATCGCGCCGCCGACTACGGCCGCCGTGATCACCGGCAGGCCGGCGGCGGGCAACGTCCGGCCGGCGAGCAGGCCACCGCCAAGCCCGGCGAGCGAATTGACGAGGATGAAGGGCGCCGTCACGGCAGCGATGGTCTTCACGGGTGCCGCACCAAGCGCGAGCAATGCCGGCGTCAGAAAGACGCCGCCGCCCACCCCCGTGAGACCCGACAAGAGGCCGACTGAGCCGCCGAGGGCTGTCAGCAACGCGGGTGTGCAGCCCGGCTCCCCCGGCGAGAGCGGCGACCGGTCGTCGGTGGAAACCGGTCGGCGGGCGTCGAGCAGCATCCGTGCCGCTGTGGCCGAGAGCACGATGCCGAGGGCCGCTTCAAATGTCTCCGTGGGCAGGGTGATCGTGCCGCCGACGAAAGCGCATGGCACGCTCGCCGCGGCCAGAGGCCAGAAGAGCCGGGCACGAAAATATCCGGCGCGAAGGAATTGGATGCTCGCGATCGTTGCCACGATCACGTTGAGCAAGAGCGCTGTCGGCCGAACCACGTCCGGCGGCATTCCCAGAAGGGCCATGACCGCGATGTAGCCTGTCGCTCCGGCATGGCCGACGGAGGCATAGAGCACGGCGACGAGCCCGATCGCCAATGGCAGCAAGGCGTGCATGATGCGGCGGCGTGTTCAGGTGGCCGCCACGGCGTGCTTCTTGAGCAGTTCGAAAGGGACGATCTCGAGCGACTTTTCGTGCGTCGCCTCGAGCACCACCGGCGGCGCCCGACCCTCCCTCGCCGCCTCCAGCCAGCGGGAGGCGCAGAGGCACCAGCGATCTCCCTCCACGAGCCCCGGGAAGCCCCACTCCGGTCGCGGCGTCACCAGATCATTCCCGGCCGCGACGGTGAATTTCAGGAAGTCCTTCGTCATCAGGGCGCAGACGGTGTGTGAGCCGACGTCGTCGGGCCCGGTGCGGCAGCAGCCATCCCGGAAGAAGCCGGTAAGCGGCTCGCGGGAACAGGCTGCCAACGGCATTCCCAGGACGTTGCGATCGGGTTTCTTGCCTTGGAGGGCATCGTCGGGGCGGTCAAAGGCGATCATGCGGCTGGTTCCGGCGTGTCGGGCAGGGACGGGGTCACGAAGGGTGTCTGTGGGTATGATGCACGGTTTTGCCCCGCTCCGCCAACCACGTGCCATGCTTAGCCTGCAATCTGCCTCCGGCGCCCGCTGGCTCGCCCAGGTCGACGCACACCTCGACGACATCCTCATCGACCACGCACACTGCGAGAAGAAGGCCGCGGGCGTGGCGATGAACCTGCTGTTTTCCTACGTCGACCACGTGCCACTGGCCCGCGCGATGACGGAGATCGTCAACGAGGAATTGGCGCATTTTCATCAGGTGCTCGATCTTTTGGAGAGGCGTGGCATCCGCTTTCGCAAGCTGTCCCCCTCGGGCTACGGCCAGCGGCTGCATGCAGTCGTCCGCAAGGAGGAGCCAAACAGGGGCATCGACCGCCTGCTCGTCGCGGGGCTCATCGAGGCCCGCAGCTGCGAGCGATTCGCTCTTTTGCGCGACCATGTGGCCGATGCGGAACTGCGTGCATTCTACGGGAGCCTCTTTGAATCGGAGGCCCGGCACCACGCGACCTACGTTCGCCTGGCCTGCGACATGGCTCCCGAACAGGTGGTCCGTGAGCGGCTCCAGTGGCTGGCGGCGGAGGAAGCCGCGATCATTGCCCAGGGCGACCCGTTTGCCCGGATGCACAGCTGACCGCCCCCTGCGCTGCTTGAAGCACGATCGTCCATCGGCCCACTACCATGAAAACGCCAGCATTTCCCGCCGCCTCGGGCACGGCCACGATCCGTCCGCTGCCGGTCAATGAGCTGATTGCGGCCGGGGCTCTGCTGGCCCTGGCCGCCTGGGCCGTGATCATCTGGTCTGGCCATGGCGGGGAGCCTGTGACGCTTGGGCCGCTCGATCCCGCACAGTGGATTCCTGGCCGCAGCCTCACCCGCGCCGATGTGCCACTGGTGTTGATGCTCGTGGCAGGGGGCGTGCCGCTGGTCTGGGGCCTGTTTGCCAAGCTCTGTGCCGGCACGTTTGGATCTGACCTGCTGGCAGGCCTCTCGATCATCACGAGCGTCGTCTTGGGCGAGTATCTTGCCGGCGTGCTGGTCGTGCTCATGCTCTCGGGCGGGGAGGCGCTCGAATCGCGTGCCGTCAGCCGGGCCGGCGACGTGCTCAACGCCCTGGCCCGCCGCATGCCGACGCTGGCCCATCGCAAGACGGCGGCGGGCCTTACAGACATCGTGCTCTCCGAGGTGACGGTGGGCGACCTGGTCGTTGTCCTGCCGCACGAGATCTGTCCGGTGGACGGAACGGTTGTGGCGGGCCGCGGTTCGATGGACGAGAGCTATCTCACCGGCGAGCCCTACCGGATGGCGAAGGCTCCAGGATCGACCGTGCTCTCGGGGGCGATCAATGGGCAGGCGGCGCTCGAGGTCCGTGCCGACCGCGTGGCGGTGGACAGCCGCTACGCGAAGATCATGGACGTGCTGCGGGCCAGCGAGGAGCGGCGACCGCAGCTCCGACGCATGGCCGACTCCCTCGGCGCGCTCTACACGCCACTGGCCGTGGTGATCGCCGCCGCGGCATGGTTTGTCAGCGGCAGCGCCACACGCTTCCTCGCCGTGCTGGTCGTCGCCACGCCGTGCCCGCTGTTGATCGCCATCCCGGTGGCGATCATCGGCGCCGTCTCGCTGGCGGCAAAGCGAGGCATCGTCATCCGCGATCCGGCCATTCTCGAACGGCTCGACACCTGCCGCACGGCAATCTTCGACAAGACGGGCACGCTCACCTACGGCGAGCCCAGCCTGACCGACATCGTGCTCCTCGGCGGGCTGTCCCGGTCCGACGTGCTGGCGCTGGCTGCCAGCCTCGAGACATATTCGAAGCATCCGCTTTCCGCCGCCGTGGTGCAGGCAGCGGCAGAGCAATCGGTCCGCTTGTTCGAGGTCGAGGCGCTCGCCGAGAAACCTGGGCAGGGGCTGGTCGGCCAGGTGAAACACCTCAACGGAGATGCCGCCGTCCACGAGGTGGCGATCACCAGCCGCCAGAAATTGCCGCATTTCGATGCCGATGGGGCGGCAAAGTTGCCACCGGTGGCTGGCGGACTCGAATGCGTTGTCGTGGTGGACGGCAAGACCGAGGCGCTGCTCCGATTCCGGGACTCGCCGCGGGCCGATGGCCGGCCCTTCGTCAGCCACCTGAAGCCAGCGCATGGCCTCACCCGCGTGATGCTCGTGTCGGGCGACCGCGAGAGCGAGGTGCGGTGGCTCGCCGACTTGGTGGGCATCACGGAGGTGCATGCCGGCATCCAGCCTGAGGGCAAGCTCAGGATCGTGGAGCAGGCCACGGCCGAGGCACCGACCCTGTTCGTCGGCGATGGCATCAACGATGCGCCCGCGTTGGCGGCTGCGACGGTCGGCATCGCGATGGGGGCGGCCAGTGATGTGACGAGCGAGGCGGCAGGCGCGGTGGTGATGGACACGGCACTCGAACGCGTTGACGAACTGCTCCACATCGGCCGCCGGCTGCGGTCGGTCGCGCTGCAAAGCGCCGTCGGGGGCATGGCGGCCAGCCTCATCGGCATGGGGTTCGCGGCGGCGGGTTTCCTGTCGCCCGCGATGGGTGCGCTGCTCCAGGAAGCGATTGACGTGGCGGCGGTGCTCAACGCCCTCCGCGTCTCTTGGGCGACGGGAACGCTCACCGACTACCGCGACCGCGACTGACCCCGCACAACGACGGTGGCCGCCTGCGCGGCGAGCCCGCCTCCTGCCCAGACCGCGGCCCCCGCGAGCGCCCCGGCGATCACGCCTCCCGGGCCCGCAGGCAGCCCGGCCAGGGCGCAGGCCGCGGCGGATGTCGCCAGCCCCGCGGCCTCGCCGTTCCTGCGGCTGTCGGCGGCCGACCACCCGGCGTGATGGGACGTCCATTCGGCGGCCAGGGCCGCGGCCTCGCCGGCGATCGCCGCGGGCATGAGCGTCCGCAGGCCCAGCCGGACGGTTGTGCCCAGGGCCGTCCGCACCGCGACCCGTTCAGCGACGCCGACCGCTGCGCCTGCGAGAATCCTCCTGGCAGAGACCACAGTCGCTATCCGTGCCGCCGCGCCGCTGATCCTCGCCAGGACGATGTCGACCTGGCGGCTCGCTCTTTCACCCGTCGCGCACCAGGTGGCGAAATGCTCGCAGTTGTCGACGACCGGGCAGTAGCCCTCTCGCCCGACCTGGTCGAGCGCCCGCGAGACGATGCGGTCGGGCGGGTAGGCGGCGGGCGGTTCGGTCGTCACGAGCACGACGCCGCCACCGGCAAAGTCCGCCAGGCTCGTGCGTTCCACCCGGCCACCCGCCAGCGGCTTGCGAAAGTCATCCGGCCGCGCGTGTACGACTGTGCCGTCGCCGACGTCGATGCCGTGATGCATGTACGCCACGGTCGTGCCGGCCAGCCGTCGTTCCACCCGGAGTCGGTCGCCACGCGCCATGCCCTGCCCTGCCTTCTTTGGTGTCGCCAAAGTGTCTGGTGCCGCTCTGGTGTCGCCGGCCGATGATCGCCGGCTCCCCGTCAGTATACGCCGCTTGTGCCGCGACGGTTCAGACGGCGTTCTCGGACGGTCACGGCTTGCCCGAAGGGCACGCTGGGCGTCCGTCTCCGCACACCGTTCACTCACAGTGTGAGAATTGGATGCGTTTCCTCAGGCTCCTTGTAACGTTCGGAAAGCACCCGTAGCCTCAGGGGTGATTCAGGCGGAGAGACTCTCTGCGCATCCTCGCACGCACCTCGGCATCCAACGGCACTCATGGAAGCCCTCAACACGCTCGGCACGGGGCAACTCTTTCTGCTGCTGGTCGCTCTGGCGATCGCGTTCGGATTCGAGGTGATCAACGGATTTCATGATACGGCCAACGCCGTGGCCACGGTCATCTACACGAAGTCGATGAAGCCGACGCCCGCCGTTGTCTGGTCGGGAATCTGGAACTTCATCGGGGTCCACGCCGGTGGCATCGGCGTCGCCTTCAGCATCGTGCACCTGCTGCCGGTCGATCTGCTCGTGAACATCAAGACGGGCCGCGGACTGGCGATGGTGCTGTCGCTTCTGGGGGCTGCGATCATCTGGAATTTCGCCACCTGGTATCGGGGTCTTCCGGCTTCCAGCTCCCATTCGCTGATCGGCTCGATCATGGGTGTCGGGATGATGAACGCCCTGATGGAGCATGGCACACTGGCCCGTGGCATCAACTGGCACAAGGCCGCCGAGGTGGGCATGGCCCTCGTGCTCTCGCCGGCCATCGGTTTCGGCCTGGCGGCGGCGCTGCTCTTGGTGAGCAAGAAGCTGATTCCGGCTCGAGAGCTCTACGAACCGCCCCATGGCGACCGGCCGCCACCCTGGTGGATTCGGGCACTGCTCATCGGCACTTGTACCGGCGTGAGCTTCGCCCACGGCTCCAACGACGGTCAGAAGGGGATGGGACTGATCATGCTGGTGCTCATCGGCATCGTGCCGACGGCCTACGCCCTCAACATGAACTCCTCCTCGGCCGATCTCACGGCCACCGTGGCGGCGGCGCGGCAGCTGGAAACCGAGCTGTCCGATCCGCGACTGGAAAACCTGATGGCCGCGCTCAAGGACAGACATCTCGCCGAATCCCGGGTCGAGCGCCTCTCGCGGAGCGACATCGTGTCGGCTTCCGAAGTGGTCGAGTCGCCGCTCTTGGACGACGTGCTCGATCCCTATCCTGCCAATGACGTCGTGCTCGCCACGCTCGATCCCTTGCCTCTGGTGCGGGACGTGCTGACGAGCCTGGATGGCCGGGCGAGCTTCAGCGATCTGCATCCCGAGGAACGCTGGCAGCTGCGGACCAATCTGGTCGAGCTTGGCGCCTCCGTTCGCACACTGTTGCGGCAGTTTGGCGACGGGTTGGCAGAAGACCGCCGCCAGGTCCTCAAGAGTTTGGCCGGACAGCTGGCCAAGCCTGTGGAATACGTGCCGGAGTGGGTCGTGATGGGCGTGGCGCTCTGCCTTGGAATCGGCACCATGTTTGGCTGGGAGCGGATCGTGAAGACGGTGGGGGAGAAGATCGGCAAGACGCATCTCACCTATGCCCAAGGGGGCGCGGCCGAACTGGTCGCCGCCACGACGATCGCGATGGCCGACCATCTCGGCATGCCTGTGAGCACGACGCATGTGCTCTCCAGCGGTGTCGCGGGCACGATGTGGGCGAACAAGTCGGGTATCCAGTCAGAGACGGTCCGCGAGATCGCGCTGGCCTGGATCCTCACGCTGCCGGTGGCGATGGCCCTCTCGGGCGGCCTCTACTGGGTGGCGACCTGGTTCACGGGCTGACACCGCACCCGACTTCCGTCGACCGCAGGCTTCGGGGCGGCATGCGGGCGGCGGGCAGCCGTGGTCGGAGCCCGAGAGCCGGGCCGGTGACTTGTTCACCGGCCCGACGAAAGTTTCTCCACAGGGCGGCGACGGCCCCGTCAGCCTGCCGAAGATTGCCCATGCACGGGAGGAAGCATCGGCCTGCCCCGGTTTGGCATGCATTTTGCTGCTGCAGACTGCCATGACAAACATCACCTCTTCCATGCGGCGGTCTGTTGCAGGCCGTGACCGTGTCCCGCTGAAGGTCGATGCCGACGAAACAGGCCGCATCACTTCGAGCGAGCATCGCAAACTCTATGGAGGGGGGAACAGGCTTCAGCAACCACACAGAGGGTATGCGAAAGCATGCCCTCGACCTCTGCATGGTTTCACGCTCGTCGAGCTCTTGGTCGTGATCGCGATCATCGGCACGCTCTTGGGGCTCCTGCTGCCCGCCGTGCAGACCGCACGGGAGTCGGCCCGGCGCACGCAGTGCGTGAGCAACCTCAGGCAGGTCGGCCTGGCCCTGCTCGCCTTTCACGACGCGAAACGTTCGTTCCCCCCGGCGTTTACGTCGGCGAGCGATCCGGGGAACGTCAATTGGCGGACGCTGACGACGACGACGCCAAGCTACTTCGAGCCGGGCTGGAGCTTCTTCGCCTTCATCCTGCCGCACGTGGAGGAGGCCGGCCTGCGCGACCGGCTCGACCTGTCCGTCCCGATCATGCACGCCACGAACGACGCGGCCCGCACCGGGGCCGCCCTCGTGCAGTTCTACGTCTGCCCCAGCGACACGAGCCCACGGCTGATCGACGTTCTCGATTTCGGCGAGTCGGGCAACGCGACCGCCTTGTCCGGTGCGGGCACCGTGATCGCGCGGGCCCCGGTCTCATCCTACGCGGGCGTGCTGGGAACGACCGACCACGAGAACAACGGCCTTTTCGACGGCGTCTTCTTCCGCAACAGCAGGATACGCAGCGGGCAGATCACCGACGGGCTGTCCAAGACCGTCTGCATCGGCGAGCGGATGAGCCGCATGGCCGAGGCGACCTGGCTGGGCAGCATCACAGGGAGCGAAGTCGTCCACGCGGATGGCTGGTGGCAGCGGCAGGGCTACTCGGGGCGGTCCCAGAATTATCGACCGGCGAACGTGCAGACGACCTGCCACATCCGCAATAGCGCCCCGAACCTGTCCACCAACAGCCCCAGCGCTTTTTATGCACCGCATGCCAACGGCTGCAACTTTCTCAACGCTGATGGCTCGGTCCGGCTGATCACGGACGACGTCGATCTGACCACGTTTCGGGCCCTCGCGACCCGGGCCGGCGGGGAGGCGGTCGCCATGCCGTGAGCCGGGCCTAGGGCGGGGCGGAGACAGGCCGCACGAGGCGACATCAGCCTCTGCTGCGTTGGCGGAAATACTTGAGTCCCGGCACGAAGAAACAGATGCCGCTCACGATGCCGAAGATGATGTGCGACACATCGCGTGCCGCGCACATCACAAGCGCCGTGGCGAAGAGCACCGTCGCTTGGATGTAGAAGGCGCCGGAGAGAATCCCCGCCTTGGCGAAGAAGACGAGCCCGGCCAGCAGGGCAAGCACCGGCGAGAGCGTGAGCACCGGCAGGCCGAGGAGTGCCTCGACCCAGAAGAGCATGATGCTCGCGATCACGCTGCCCCCCCAGATGTGCGCGATCTGTCGTTCGACTGCCGTCACCGGCCCCGTGCGATGACGGAGCGCCCAGAAGATCGGCGCCCAAAGAGCCAGGCCGCCTGCCCAGAGGATGAGATAGGGCCAGCGGGTCGAGACACCCTGCCAGGCCAGCACGTCGGTCGTCACGCAGAGCGCGAGGATCACGACAGAGTGCCACATCCAGAGCAAGCCCCAGTTCTCCAGAACCACGGCATGGTGGGTTTCCCGGAACAGCCGGGCGACGATGTCGGCGAAGCCGCCGTGACGCGCGGCAACGGGTTCGCCATCGAGAAAGGCCCGCAGGTCTGTCGCCAGTTCGGCCGCTGAACCATAGCGGAGTTCCTGGGGCTTCTGCAGTGACTTCAGGGCGATCATCTCGAGATCGCGGTCGACCAGCCGGTCAATCGACCGCGGAACCGGCGGATCAGACTCGAGCACCGCCAAAAGCGTGTCCATCGGGTTCGAGGCCTGGAATGGCGGCCGACCGGTGAGCATCTGGTAGAGGATCGCGCCCAGGCTCCAGACATCGCTTGTCGGCCCGACATCGCCGCGGCTGCCGGCCGCCTGTTCCGGCGACATGTAGCAGGGCGTGCCGAGGATGGCACCGGTGTGGGTCACCGATTCCTCCGCCTCGAGTTGCTTCGCCAGGCCGAAGTCGGAGACATGCGGCTCGCCAACGCCGTCGATGAGGATGTTCGAGGGTTTGAGGTCGCGATGGAGCACTCCCCGGGAGTGGGCCGCGTGCACTGCGTCTGCCACCTTCGCCAGCAGGGCGGCGGTCTCCCGCGTCGGTAGCGGCCCCTGCCGCAGCCGCTTGGCGAGCGTCGTACCCTCCACGAACTGCATGCTGTAGAAGGGATGGCCGTCGCACTCGCCGACCTCGAAGATCGACACGATGCCAGGGTGATCGAGCCGTGCGGCGGCTTCGGCCTCGCTGCGAAACCGAGACAGATCGGCAGGCGTCGCCAGATCCCGTCGCAGGAGCATCTTGATCGCCACGGTGCGGCCCAGGCTCTTCTGCAAGGCGCGGTAGACCACGCCCATGCCACCGCGGCCGATCTCCTCGAGGAGTTCATAGTCGCCGAAGGCGGCCGGCAGCGGCGTGACGCCAGGCAGCAGACCTGTGCCTCCCGTGGGCCACGACGCTGATGGCGACGACACGCTCCCGCCGCTACGGTCGGTTTCGTCGGCATCGGGAGAAGAAAAAATCGTCGAACGCTCGGCCACCGCGTCGGTCACCATGATGGCCGCAAACAGTTCGCGGAGTTGGCCGGCCAGGCTCGGGTGGTCGGCAGCCATCTGCTCGAGGGCCGCGTGAGCCGCCGGGCCCCGCAGATCGGCAAGACCTTCGATCAACGTCGCCAGCAGCTCCTCGTCACCGGGAGGGAGAGGTGTGTCGACGGCGCGGGTGCGGAATGCGGTGGTGGGGGTCATGCCAATCCTTTCCGACATGATAGGCCGCCGGGCCGGACGGGAAACCCGACGGAGGCCGACCGTTCAAGGGCCGGTCCGGGCCTGCTCGATCGACAGCGAATCGAAGCCACCGTCGAGGAGGACCCGCAGCCGTCGCATTGCCCGGAGATACCGCATGCCCGCCGCGGGTTTCGACAGCCCGAGCGTGTCGGCGGCTTCCGCGGTGGAGAGGTGTTCGAAGTGTCGTAACAGCACAATTTTCCGGTCGTCCTCTTCCAGTTGTTCCACCGCCGCCGCAAACCGCCTCTCCAGTTCGTGCCAGGTCGCGGCCGCAGCCGGGGTGAGTTCCCGGTCGGCCAGTTGACCCATCAGGTCCGACTGAGAATGGTCCTGCCCTGCGGCCACGGTCAGCGACACCTCCCGATCGAGGCTGCGGTTGGCGGCGACGCGATGCCGGCGGTGGGCGTCGATGAGGCGATCCCGGGCCATGTGCCGCAGCCAGAGTTGGAATGGCATCGTGGGATTGGCCAGATAGTCGCCGAGGCGGCGGTTCGCCTCGATCATCACATCCTGCACGATGTCGCTGGCATCCACCCGCCGCTGCACGACCCGATCCATCCGCTGGTCGATCATCCGGCGGATCGCCGCGCGATGCCGCTGGAGCAGGCCGTTGATCGCCGTGCCGTCTCCCTGCCGCGCGCGATCGAGCAGGACCAGCGTCGGCTGCGGTTCGGCTGCCGTCTGGCGGCCGGGGGAGTCTGCCGACTGCGCGGCCGAGGAGGCTGCGGGGGTACCGCTTGTTTCGGTCGTGCGGGTCGTGTTGGCCATGCGTGCTGCCGGAGCGTTCTCGTGCCGTCCTCCATCGTACCAAGGTGTCGCCTCGGTGTGGTCAAGCGACGCGAACGGCTTGCGCAGTCGGCTTTCCGTGGCCGTTCCGGCCGGCAGAAAAAATCTGCTGCGCAGCGTTCCGTAAATTTTGACCGCCGTCGGAACGTGATCCATAATCGCGAGCGGTCAACGGAGAGACCGCATGCCTGCCGCAATCCTGAGCGGCCTTGCGAATGGAATGCCCTCAGTGACTCTCGTCACCCCCCTGCCGTGTGGCCAAGCCCGGGTCTGCCCGGCGGTGTCACGGCTCTGTCCGGCCCGGGGTCGCACCAGTCGGACGGCCCAAACCGGTCGGACGGCCCAAACGGCGACCGGCGGCTCGGCGGGTCGCTTCTCCGCGTTCCTGATCGCACTTGGACTCGTGCTGGCCAGCGGCCCTGGACTGGCGGCGGAATCGGCTGTGGAGTCGGCGGCCAGGCCGGCAGCCGAAATGGTTCGCGTCCCTGAGGTCGCCGGGATGCAGGACGATCTCGTCGCGAGGTCGACCATCCTCGAACGCGAACATCGCTGGGCCGACGTGGTGTCGCTCTGCGAGACGGCGGCCCGCAAGGGTGCCCTCGCCCCCGAGTTGCAGCAGCGTTATGACCTCGCCAAGATCCATTGCGATCTGGCCCGACGGCACTGCGAACACGCCTTTCGAACACAGGTGAGCAAGCTCGCTGAGAGCGACGCCCGCCGGCTCTATGCAGAAGTTCTCGGCCGCATCGGCTCCCATCACGTCGAGGCGCCCCAATTCGCTCGGCTTGTTGCGCGGGGCTGCCTGACGCTGGACGTGGCGATCGACGATCCGACGTTCGTGTCGCTCTATGCCAAGCAGGCCACGCCCGAGCGGCGGGCGCTGTACCGGGATCAGGTGACGCGGATCACGAGCGGTCGGACCATCACGACGCCTGTCGAGGCGGAGACCTTGGCCGCCTGGGTGGCGCGGGCCGGGCACGCGACGCTTGGCATCCCGCCGGCCGTCTCTTTGATGGAGATGACCGCCGCTGCGGTGGGTGGACTCGACGAGTATTCGGCCTTCCTCACCAACGGCCAACTCGACGATCTCTACGCCCAGATCGAGGGCAATTTCGTGGGCCTCGGCGTGGAGCTCAAGAGCGCCGACGATGGGCTGCTCGTGGTGCACGTGATTCCGGCGAGTCCGGCTGAGCGGGCAGGTATACGGGCCGGTGATCATTTGGTGGCCGTGGGCGGGCGTCCCCTGAGCGGGATGAATGTCGACGAAGCCGCCCAGCTCCTTCAGGGGCCGGAAGGTTCTGTCGTGACCCTGGCGGTGCTGCGGGCTCCGTCTCCAGCCCGGGCCGTCACGGTGCGTCGCGAGCATGTCGAGGTGCCGAGCATTGAGAACGTCCGCATGCTCGACGCGGCCAGCGGCGTCGGCTATCTGAAAATTTCCTCCTTTCAGAAGACAACCGCCGCCGACCTCGAGGCTGCCCTGCGTCGGCTCGACGTCTCCGGCATGCGGTCGCTGGTCATCGATCTCCGTGGCAATCCGGGCGGACTGTTGTCATCGGCGGTGGACGTGTCCGACCTGTTCCTCGAGCGGGGACTCGTCGTGGCCACCCGGGGCCGCAGTCCCGAAGAGGATTTCAACTATTCGGCCAGCAGGCCCGGCACGTGGCGGATGCCGCTGGTGGTGGTCATCGACGGCGAGTCGGCCAGTTCGAGCGAGATTTTTGCCGGTGCGATGCGGGATCACGGCCGGGCCACGCTCGTCGGCACCCGGAGCTACGGCAAGGGTTCCATCCAGGGCATCTTTCCGCTGGATGTGGGCGGCGTCGGCATGCGACTGACGACCGCGAAGTTCTTTTCGCCGAAGGGATTGCCGTACAGCCGCGTCGGTGTCGAACCGGATCTGCAGGTGCAGTCGGTGGCCCGTCCTGCCGCGGGGGTTTTCGTGGCGCAGGCCGGCGACCCGTTCCTCGACGCGGCGCTCGAAGTGGCCCGCCGGTCGGTGGCGGCCCGCCCCGTCGCGAAGCCCGTGAGCCGCACCACGGCGTCGCGGTAGCATTTCCGGGAGCGGGCCGGACGCAGCTACTTGAACTGGTCTGGCAGCGCCGCTAGTCTGCGATGGTTTCGCGAAGATCAGCGGGCCGTTGAATACTTCTTCTGGCGGCGGTCCGCGTGGTTTTCAACCACCTCCATTCCATTCTGCGCGTCGTTGCGCCGACTCCAAGAAGAAGGACCATCCCATGACCAGCGCTCGCTCCAGTGCCATCTCCGCCATCAACAGCTACAAGTCCAACGGCCAGGCGTGGAACTTCCGTGAGACGCCCACCAGCGAGATTTTCGGCGCCAATGTGTTTGGCGACTCCGCGATGAAGGATCGGCTGCCGAAGAGCGTTTACAAGGCGCTGCAGGCCACCATCAAACAGGGCAAGCCGCTCGATCCGGGTATCGCCGATGCGGTGGCGCTCGCAATGAAGGATTGGGCGATCGAGAAGGGCGCCACGCACTACGCGCACGTCTTCTATCCGCTCACGGGCATCACCGCCGAAAAGCACGACAGCTTTCTGTCACCGACCGGCGACGGCCATGCGATGGCGGAGTTTTCCGGCAAGGAATTGATCCAGGGCGAGCCTGATGCATCGAGCTTCCCGTCAGGCGGCCTCCGCGCCACCTTCGAAGCCCGCGGATACACCGCGTGGGATCCGACCAGCCCGGCCTACATCCTCGACAATCCCAACGGCACCACGCTCTGCATCCCGACCGCCTTCTGTTCGTGGACGGGCGAAGCCCTCGATAAGAAGACGCCGCTGCTGCGTTCCATGCAGGCCATCGACAAGCAGGCCCGCCGCGTGCTGGCGCTGTTTGGACACAAGGACGTTGGCCAGGTGACGGCGTCGGCCGGCCCGGAGCAGGAATACTTCCTCATCGATCGGAATTTCTACTTCGCCCGCCCCGACCTCGTGGTCACCGGCCGGACGCTTTTCGGTGCCAGGCCGCCGAAGGGGCAGGAGTTCGAAGATCAGTATTTCGGTGCAATCCCCGAGCGGGTTCTCGCCTGCATGCTCGAAGGTGAGCGCGAGCTCTTCAAGCTTGGCGTGCCTGTGAAGACGCGGCACAACGAGGTCGCGCCGTCGCAGTACGAGATCGCTCCCATCTACGAAAATGCCAATATCGCCACCGACCATCAGCAGACGATCATGCAGACGCTGCTGCGGGTGGCGCAGAAGTACGGCATGGCCTGCCTGCTGCACGAGAAGCCCTTCGCGGGAATCAACGGTTCAGGCAAGCACGTCAACTGGTCGATCGGCTGCAGGCTGGGCAATCTGCTCGAGCCAGGTGAAACGCCCCATGCAAACATGCAGTTCCTCGTGTTCTGCGCGGCGGTGATCCGGGCCGTCCATCTGCACGGCGACCTCCTCCGATCGGTCGTGGCCGCCAGCGGCAACGACCACCGCCTGGGCGCCAACGAGGCACCTCCGGCGATCATCTCGATCTTCCTCGGCGAACAGCTTGCCGATGTCTTCGAGCAGATCGAGAAGGGCAAGGCCACCAGCAGCAAGTCGAGCGGCACGCTGTCGGTTGGTGTCGATACGCTGCCGCCGCTGCCGAAGCACGCCGGCGACCGCAACCGGACCAGTCCCTTCGCCTTCACGGGCAACAAGTTCGAGTTTCGCGCCGTCGGAGCGAGCCAGTCGATCGCCGGGCCTCTCGTGGCGCTCAACACGATCGTCGCCGAGAGTCTCGATTACATCGCGACCGAACTGGAGAAGGCCACGGGCGGCGACGCCTCCAAGCTCAGCGGAGCGATCGAGAAACTGCTGCAAAAGATTGTCGCCGATCACAAGGCCGTGATCTTCAACGGCAACGGCTACTCGGCTGAGTGGCAGGAGGAAGCGAAGCGTCGCGGTCTTCCAAACCTCAAGGCGACACCCGAGGCGCTCGACGTCCTCGTGTCTCCGAAGAATATCGCCCTTTTCGAGAAGTATGGCGTGTTGTCGGAGCGGGAGATGCGAAGCCGCTACGAGATCTACATGGAGCGGTACTGCAAGGACATCAATGCCGAAGCAAATTCGGCCGTTCAGATCGCCAAGACGATGATCCTGCCCGCCGGCTACCGCTACCAGGGAGAACTGGTCGACACCGCCTCGAAGCTCAAGAGTCTCGGTCAAACGGTGCACATGGGGACGCTCGACAAGCTCACAAAGCTGGTCGGTGCCTTCGAGCAGCGGATCGAGGCGCTGGAAACGTCGCTCGCCCACGGAGGCCATGACTTGCACGCCGAGGTCAAGCACTTCCACGACGATGTGATCCCGGCCATGTTGGCCCTGCGGGAGACGGCGGATCAGATGGAGTCGATCCTGCCGGACGATCTCTGGCCGC
>JBIIMX010000130.1:0-8322 GCA_044337765.1 Pirellulales bacterium
CATGCCTGCGGGATTGTCGGCCGGCGGCGTGAAGTCGACCCGCCGGGTGAACTCGGGGCCGTGCCAGATCGAGTTGCCCGCCGCGAGATCGACGTGGCCGTCGTGGTCGAAGTCGGCCAGCGCACAACCCTCCGCCACGAAACGCTCCGTGAGCGTCTGCTTGTCGAAGGTGCGGAGCTTGGCGGCAGCCTTCGGCAGCTTCTGCTCGATCGCCGCCGCAGCCGCTTTCGCCTCCGCCTCGAGGCCGGGCAGTTTCTCCGCCTCGCGGGCCACCTGCAGCATCGCCGGGCTCGGATACCGCGGCATGAATTCGAGCACCGCCTTGCGGTCGGCCGGATCCTCGGCCGTTTTCAGTGCCTGCCGGCAGAGCTCGGCCCGGTCGTTGTCGGGCACGGCGAACTGCCTCGCGATCCGGATCGCACCACGCACGGCCCGGGTCTGATACTTGCCCGGCGGGAGCGAGCCAGCGAGGTCGATGAGCACAGGACCGGCGTCCGACGTCATCCACTTGCCAAGCAAGCGGGTCGACGCGTCTTGAAGTTCGGGCACCGATGATTTGCCCGCCGCGGCCACCGCGGCAAGCGCCTTCTTGCCCCCTACGTCGCCGAGCGTGTCGTAGAGCGTGATCTTGGTCGGCATCGGCAGGCCGTCAGCGAGCGCCGCCGCCAGTTTCTCCGCGCAGGCCTCGCGATCGGCCATCCGCGTGCAGGCCTGCCTGAGCGACCTGGCCGCGACCCCGGCCTCCGCGGGATCGCGGGGCTTCACGGCGGCGTCGATGAGAAGCTGCAGATTCGGCAGGTCGACCACCGCGCCAAGCGATTCAACGGCCGCCATCCGCACGGCCGCGTCGCCGTGGGCGACCAGCGGTGTGAGCTCTTTCACGGCAGGGATCCGCCGTCCGCCCACGAGCCCCGCGACCACCGGCAGCAGCCGCGGATCAGCCGTTGAGATTTTCGCGAGGAGAGCGCGGTCGACAGCGTCTCCGGGCAGGGTGGTGCATGCGACGCGAGCCGCCGCCGCCACCTGCGGATCGGTATCGGTCGCCGCCACCAGCAGTGGATCGATCACCGACGCATCGCCGATCCGGCCCAGTGCCTCGAGCGCAGCCAGTCGGGAGGGCTTGTCGGACCCCGTGGCCACGGCCAGCACCTTCTTCACGATGGCCTCACCCACGCCGCCGTCGGCATTCCGGTCGGCGACGGCCGTCAGAAGGAGCGCCGCCCGCGGGCCCTGCAGCTTCACCGCCTCGTCCACGAGCGCGAGATCGACCGGGCCGGCCTGCGGGCCGTCTTCAAGTTCGCGACTCACGGAGAGACCCATGTTGAAGAGCCGCTGCGACGGACCGCGAAGCGTTTCCAGCAAGAGCGGCAGGCCCTCGCGACCCTTGGCAAGAATCACGGTCCGCGTCGCCTGCGACCGCCGATGCTCGGAGACCTTTTCGCCAACCACACCGACCGCCTCGCAGGCGGCGATCGCGGCGGCGGTGTTGCCGGACAGGCGGAGCTGCTCTGCCGCGTCGAGACAGGCCGCCACCATGGCGTCATTGCCACTCGCCGCGGCCTTCGCGAGCGCCGTGGCCGCCTCGGGGGATCCGATCCTGGCAAGCGCCGCGGCAGCAGCGGCGGCCACTTCGGCGTCGGGGTCCGCCAGTTTCGATTCCAGCAGAGGGCATGCGCCGGCATCGCGGCGGACGCCGAGCGTGTTGATCACGCCCACGAGCAGCCGGCCGGAAAGCGAGCCGGCTGCCTTGCGAAGCGCTGCATCGACCTCGGCGCCGGGAATCGCCTCGAGCGCGATGCGGGCCCACGATGCCAGATGCTCGTTCGACAGCAGCGCGGCGAGGTCGGCGGCCGATGCGGCCGTGCCATGGACGGCGAGCCGCTTGCAGGCGGCCGCCTTCTCCGCCTCCGTCGCGGCCGAGCGGAGCACCACGAGCGATTCCTGTTCCTTCGGCGAGGGCTCCGCGGCAAAAGCAGATGCAACGAAGGCACATTGGAACAAGGCAACACCCGCCAGCACGGCGGCGCTCACAAAACGGTTCCACTGACAAAGAATGAGCATCGGAGGAATCCTTGGGGTGCACCCGGGGGCTTACATACGCCACGGCTCACGCTGCGCTTCGGAGCGCAGGCGATTGGCCTCGTCGTCACCGACGAACGCATGGGTCTGGTTGTCGAGCCGCACCGGGCGGTTGAGAAAGATCGCCACGTTGGCGGCATGGCAGGCGATGTGGGCATTGCAGGCGGCGTCGGCGTTGCCCTTCGGCTTGCCACGGGTCTTCACGCAGTCGAGGAAGTCCCGCACGTGAAAGGTCGCCGGATAGTTTTCGATCTCGGCGACGGTTCGTCCCGCAAGCAGCGCCGGCGAACTGAGCGCGAGCTTGCCGCTATCGCCCGTCTCCACCCAGCCTGTCTCCCCCTCGAATCGCACCGGGCAGGAGCCGAGCGGGATCCAGCCCTTCTCGCGGAAGACGAGTTCGACGCCATCGGCATAGCGGGCGGTGAGCTGGCCGTCTCGGGGCGGGTTGTATTCCACCGGCGGATCCGCGTCGCCCACGGCCCACTGGCAGAGATCGACGCAGTGGGAGCCCCATTCGAGCACGCCGCCGCCCACGAGCCCGCCTCCCTTTTCAAAATTGAAGCCGTCGAGAAGTTTCGCATTGAACGGCCGCCAGGCCGCGGGGCCAAGATACATGTCCCAGTCGGTCACGGTCGGATCGGGCGGCGTCTCCGCCGGCAGCCAGAGGCTGCTCACGGCCGTCATGCCCGCCGGATGGGCGAAGACCCGCTTGAGTTTCCCGAGCCGGCCGGTGCGGGCCAGTTCGCAGGCGAAGGCGAAGTGGGGAAGATTCCGCCGCTGCGTGCCCGCCTGGAAGACCGTGCCCGTCCGCCGCATCATGTCGCGGAGAACGAGACTCTCGGCGATGTTTTTCGTACAGGGCTTCTCGCAGTAGATGTCCTTGCCGGCGCGGGCCGCATGCATGGCCGCCGTGCCGTGCCAGTTGGGGCCGGTCGCAATGAGCACCGCGTCGATGTCCTTGCGGTCGAGCAGCTCGCGGAAGTCGCGGTGCGTCTCGCAGCGGTCATCGCCATGGTGTGCGTCGACGATCTTCTTGACGGCCGCGCGGCGGTTTTCCTTCACGTCGCAGACGGCCGCGAACCGGACGTCGGGCTGCGGAAGGAAGCAGCTCAGGTCGTATTCGCCGCGGCGGCCGATGCCGATGCCACCCACGACGATCCGCTCGCTCGGCGGCACCGCGCCATCGAGTCCGAGGGCGGAGGCGGGGATGATCATCGGGGCGCCGGCGATCGCTGCGCCTGCGGCGAGCCCGCGGCGAAGGACGCTGCGACGGGACGGCCGTGGATGTGCTGTCATGGAAAGCTCCCTGCGAGTGTGAAGCCATAAGCCTAGCAAGCCCGGCAGGTGGCTGTCGACGCGAAGCGGATCCGCTGAACGCAGCAGCACAAGTTGACCGAAAACGCGCAGCGGCGTGATCGCTAGTTACCCGTGCCGCTGGCGAACCCGCGCTTTCGCATGAGTGCGTCGATGCCGGCATCGCGGCCGCGGAAGCCGCGGTAGCTGTCGGCGGGATCGACCGTGTTGCCCACCGAAAAGACATGCTGCAGAAGTCGCCCCGCGACTGCCTTGTCCCACGGGCCGCCCGCTTCGGTAAAGGCTTCCCATGCGTCAGCCGTGATCGTGTCGGCCCAGAGATAGCTGTAGTAGCCCGCCGAGTAGCCGTCCGACGCGAAGACGTGGTTGAAGTGGGGGGTGCGGTGCCGCATGACGATCTCCGGCGGCATGCCGATCTCCGCGAGTGTCTGCCGCTCGAAGGCCCCTGGGTCGATCGGTGTCTCGCCGGCGAGATGGAGTTTCATGTCGATGATCGCGCTGGCCAGAAACTCGACCGTGCGGAAGCCATGGTTGAAGGCTGCCGCCCGTGTGATCTTCGCGACGAGTTCGCGTGGAATCGGCCGGCCTGTGCGTGCATGGATGGCAAACCGGTCGAGAACCTCGGGCGTGGAGAGCCAGTGCTCGAGGAGCTGCGAGGGAAATTCGACATAGTCGCGGGCGACGTTCGTGCCGGAGAGCGAGGGATAGTGGACGTTGGAGCAGAGTCCATGCAGGGCGTGGCCGAACTCGTGGAACAGCGTCGTCGCGTCGTCCCAGCTGATCAGGATCGGTTCGCCCGGCGCGGGCTTGGCGTAGTTGCAGTTATTCGAGACGATCGGAACGACGTCGCCGTCGAACCGCTCTTGCGATCTGTAGCCGCTCATCCACGCGCCGGACTGCTTGCCTTTCCGGGCGTAGGGATCGAAACAGAAGAGACCGACGAGCCGGCCGTCGCGATGCCTCACCTCCCAGGCTCGCACATCCGGGTGATAGACCGGCACGGCCTGCGGATCGACCGGCACGAACCGCAACCCGAAGAGTTCATCGGCGGTATGAAACATTCCCTCCAGCAGCTTCTCCAGCTGCAGGTACGGGATGATCTCGCTCTCGTCGAGGTCGTAGGTCGCCTTCCGGACCTTCTCCGCATAGAAGCGGTAGTCCCACGGTTCGATGCGGATGCCCGCTCCCTCGGCGTCGGCGATGGCCTGCATGTCGGCCACCTCCTCCCGCACCCGGGCGACCGCAGGCTTCCAGACCGCCTCCATCAGGGCGACAGCGCGGTCGGGCGTCTTGGCCATCGAGTTGTCCAGACGCCAGTGCGCGTGTGTCGGAAATCCGAGCAGCTTCGCCCGCCGGGCACGCAGCGCGAGAATCCTCGTGATGGTGGCCTTGTTGTCGGTTGCGCCGCCGTCGCCCCGGTCGACGAACATCCTCCAGACCTTCTCCCGCAGCTCACGGTTTTCGGCATGCGTGAGGAACGGCTCGACGCTCGACCGTGTGTTCGGCACGGCCCAGCCGGTGCGGCCCCGGTCCTTCGCAGCGACGGCGGCCGCATCGCGTGCGGCGGCAGACAGCCCGGCGAGGCCCGCCTCGGTGTCGATAAAGACGGCCGCGTCGCTCTCGTCCTTGAGCACGTTCTGACTGAAGGTGGTGTGGAGCGTCGCGAGTTCCTCGTTGATCGCGGCCAGTTCCTTCTTGGCGGCGGCGTCGAGCTGGGCGCCGGCCCGCACGAGATCCGTGTAATGCAGCCAGGCGAGCCGCTGCTGCTCGGGCGTGAGCCCCGACCGCTCGCGGGCCTCGTAGACGGCCGCGACCCGCGCGAAGAGCTGCTCGTTCTGGACGATCCGGTCGGCGAAGGCCGCCAGCCGGGGCGCCATCCGGCGTTCGACCGCCTGCATGGCGTCGTCGTTCATGGCACTGCTGAAGACCTCGTAGATCGTACGCACGCGGTCGAACGGCCGGCCGGCTCGCTCGAGTGCCGCATTCGTGTTCGCGAAGGTGGCTGCGACCGACTCGGCGGTAATCCGCTCGATCGCCGCCAGTTGGTCAGCCATCGCCGCCTCGAGCGCCGGCTCGAAGTCGGCGACGCGCACCTGATCGAACGGAGGCACCCCGCCGTAAGGACCCATCCAGGGGCTGAGCAGGGTGACGTGCGAGGGAGCCGTGGCGGGCGGTTCGATTGCCATGGACGGTGTCGCTCCAAGGAGTGAGGCGAGCGGGAGTGCGGCGAGCGGCGCGGCTGCGAGGAGAAACGTGACGAAACGCGGGGCGAGCCATGCCATCCTGTGATTCTCCGGTCGACTGAGAGCGGTCGCAAGCGTGCCGCGTTCGTGACCGCGGTACGGCATGGCAGACCAGCATGGCGGACAGACGGCAGGCGGCTTCCTGTTTTGGGCCAGTGGGTAATGGTTTCGAGCCACGATTGTCGAAATCAGCCCTTGCGGGTATTCCTGACTGACTTGCGGCGCGTGGCGCCGGCATCGAATGATCCCCGGGGAGGCACCATGAATCCCGCCATTGTCATCTGGTCGATCGTGTCGGCATTGGCTGGCTTTCTCTTCGGCTTTGATACGGTCGTCATCTCCGGCGCCGAGAGGACCATCCAGGAACTCTGGCAGCTGAGCCCGTGGCTGCATGGCGTGGCGATGGCCTCCGCGCTCTACGGCACGGTGCTCGGCGCCATGTTCGGCGGCTGGCCCACCGATCGCTACGGACGCAAACCGACGCTCATCGGGATCGGACTGCTCTATTTCGTGTCGGCGGTTTGGAGCGGTCTGGCCACCGATGTCTCGTCGTTCATCATCGCCCGCTTCATCGGCGGCCTCGGGGTCGGCATCTCGACCGTCGCCGCGCCGCTCTACATCTCCGAGATCTCACCACCCGAGGCCCGCGGCCGGCTGGCAGGAATGTTTCAGTTCAACATCGTGCTCGGCATTCTCGCCGCCTTTCTCTCCAACTACCTGCTCGAAGGCGTGCCCAACGACTGGCGTTGGATGCTCGCTGCCGAGGCGTTGCCGGCGATCGTCTACACCGTCGCCTGCCTGCTGATTCCGGAAAGCCCGCGTTGGCTGCTCCTGCAAGGGGGCGAAGAGCGTCGCAACCAGGCTCTTTCAGTGCTCACCCGAATAGAGCCAAAGGCCACACCCGAAGAGTTGCTCGCAACGGCGGCGCGGATCGTGGCGGCGACGGCGGGAGCCGCCAAGGGTGGCCCTGGCACAACCGGCTCGCTCGGTGCGGGTGTTTTCGGGGAGTTGCGGCAGCCGATCCTGTTGGCGTTTCTGATCGCCTTCTTCAATCAGCTCTCGGGCATCAACGCGATCCTCTATTTCGCTCCGCGGATCTTCGAGATGGCGGGGTTGGGGGAAAAGTCGGCGCTGCTGCAGTCGATCGGCATCGGCATCACGAACCTGATCTTCACCTTCGTTGGGCTCTGGCTCATCGACCGGCTCGGCCGGAAGACGCTGCTCGTTATCGGCTCGCTCGGCTACATCGTTTCGCTTGGGCTGTGTGCCTGGGCCTTCGCGACGGGACACACGTCGATCGTGCCGGCCTGCCTCTTCGGCTTCATCGCCGCCCATGCCGTGGGGCAGGGGGCCGTGATCTGGGTGTTCATCGCCGAGATTTTCCCCGATCACTTCCGGGCGACGGGTCAGGCCATCGGCTGCGCGACACACTGGATCCTCGCAGCTGTCCTGACGACGGTCTTTCCGTCGCTGGTCGTGCTCGCCCCGCCAAGTGCGGTGTTCGCTTTTTTCTGCGGTATGATGGTGCTGCAGTTGATCTGGGTGCTGACGATGGTGCCCGAGACGAAGGGCGTGCCGCTGGAGGAAGTGGCCAGGAGGTTGCGGGGTTGATCGACGCGGCCACCGCACGCCGGCAGTGCCGGTCGGCCTCGCAAGCCGTCAGGCCCCGAGCCGCCGAATCGGACGAGCCGAATGAAAGCAAGCCTCTACAGAGTCGTTTCACCGGAGCAGGCATCGTTTCGGTGTGTCCGGGTCCGCGAGCAGAAACTCGGCGTGCCGTGGCATTTTCACCCGGAGTATCAGCTCACGCTGGTGCTTCGCGGCAGTGGACAGCGGATCGTGGGCGATTCGATCGCACCGGTCCAGCCGGGCGACCTGACACTCCTCGGTCCGAACGTGCCCCACTTCTGGGATGTCGATGGCCGTAGCGGCGCGGCGGAGCCGCACGGCGGCGGCCGACGCATACGCAGAGTCGATGCGATCGTCGTGCAGTTTCGCGCGGAGTTTCTGGGGCGGGAGTTTTGGGGCATTCCCGAGACGGCTGCCGTGGTCTCGCTCCTGAAGGCGTCGGCGCGTGGGCTGACGTTCTCCATCGCGACGCGGATGGGCGTGGCCGCCGACATCCGTAGGCTTCCGCAGCTTGCCGGGCTGCAAAGGCTGCTTGGTCTGATCTCCGTGCTCGACGGGCTTGCGGGCAAGGGCCGCAGCTTCCCGATCTGTTCGGGCGACTATGCGCCGAGGCTCGACGTGGACGACCGTGACCGGCTCGCGCCCGTGCTGCGGCGGATCCACGAGCAGTTGGCGGAGCCCGTGCGGCGGCAGGAGTTGGCCGCGTTGGCAGGCGTGTCGGAGCGGTCGTTCAGCCGTTATTTTCGGCGCAAGATCGGCAAGACGCTGCCGCAGTTCGTCAACGAGCTGCGGGTTGGCCGTGCCCGTCGCATGCTGGCGGAGACCGATCTGACCGTCACGCAGATCGCGCAGGAATGCGGGTTTCGGAACCTCTCGAATTTCAACAGCCAGTTCCGCACGATCGCGGGTGATACTCCGCAGAAGCTCCGCCTGTCACGGTCTGGCTCCGACGTGGGAAAGAACGTGGGGAAAAACGTAGAAGAAAACGTGGACTGGGCGTCGCAAATGTCGCGGCTTCCTTGACGTGGCTTGCCAGTGTGCCCGCCAAACCCCGCGC
>JBIIMX010000131.1:0-8245 GCA_044337765.1 Pirellulales bacterium
CGTGGCGCCGTTCCACTACATCCTTTTCGATAAAACCGGCGCGGGCATCGTCATCGAATTTTTGGATGGCAAGATGAACGTCCACGACAATCCGGTGGGCGTGGTGACCAATGCCCCGGATTTTCCGTGGCATTTGAAGAATCTGAACAACTACGCGCATCTGACCAATGTGGACAAGAACACCGGCCAATTCGGCCAACTGAAGGTGGGCGCTCCCGACAGCGGCAACGCGCTGGACAATCTTCCTTCCTCGCAGATTGCCGCGGGCCGATTCGTCAAAGCGGCCTACTACACGCAATTCGTGCGCAAGGCCGATTCTCCCGAGGACGCCGTGATCACGCTCGGGCACATCATGAACAACTTCGACCGGCCGTATGATCTCTCGATCGACAGGGGCTACTCGGCTGAGGGTGGAAAGCCAGGCACCACTTCGAGCGAAGTGACGCTCTTCACTTGGATGAACGACAAGTCGCGCAATCTTTACTTCCTCCGTACGATCGACGCGCTGAATTTCGCCAAATTCGAAATTGATAAGCTCGCGCCCATCAAGAGCGTGGTCAAAGTTCCGCTGTCCAAGATCAATGACGCATCCTTGGACGGCACGCAGGTGCTCCTCGGCGCGGCGCAATAAAGATGGAAGCGGCGAGCAGGGCGTGTCAGACACCATCTGCCGGAGCCTGACTGAATCCCTGAGTTTCTGTGGCTCGATCCCCGTGATGACCTGCTGGGCTTCTTCCACGAGTTCGACGGCACTTTCGAGCCGCTCACGCACCCGGGCCTGCTCCTGCTGATACACCTCGGGATTCAGGCCGCCGAGATGTTGTGGCGGCTCCAGCGGCACGACGCTCCACTCCATGTCGAACAGGCCGTCGAGCGTGGTGGGATAGTCACTTGCGTTGAAGCGCGTGCCAAGCCTGCGCTCTGCCTCTGACTTCATCGTGTCGTGCTGGTTGGAAAGTTCCCGAGCGGCCTCTCGGAGACTTTCGCGGTACGTCTGCATGGTGGTCGCGACCAGCCCGAGGGAGTTCTGTGGAAGGAGCCGAATGCCAGCCTCCGGGAATGGCAGTGTGACCGTGCGTTAGTAGCCAGATGCTTCAGAGCGGACGGCAGCCACGGCACGGTAGGCGGGGTTCTTGGTATCGAGGATGAGTTTGCTTGCCGAGAGAAGTTTCCGGTCGGCATGAAACGCTCGGGCCGCTGGAGTCCGCTGCTCCGGGGCCAAGGTCTTGCGAACGCTCAGCCACGTGAACGCGAGCCTGGCGGCGGCCATAGTGGTGCGGAGTCTCTGAACGGCGCTGGGGGAGGTCTGGATGACGGGACTGTTGTTGGGTTGGGTTGTGGTCCGGCTGGAACTGGTCTGGCCGGTGTTGATGGAAGTGTCGGTCGTGATCGCTGTTGCCATGTCGTGATTCATTTTCCTTTCAAGGGCGTGTGCGGTAGGGTTCCAAAGTAGGTCTTCCCGCACGCAAAAGCGGGTGGAGTGGTACGCGGGCAGAACGCCGGTCCAGAAACCCCGGCAAAGCCCATGCTCAATCGCAGTGCTGTCGTACTCGGCCACGAGGCGGCGTTTTACGGCTGGCTTAAAACGTGCGGCATCACGGACGAGGCGATCCAAGAGCGGAAGGAGATCGCCGAACGAGCGGTGTATCTCATCCCCGCCTGCCACTATCCGGAAGAGATCGAGGAGGCGGTCGAGGACATCTTCGAGGAAATATTCAGGCGGGAACTGACGATGTGGCAGCCTGACGAAAAGGCTTGGCCTGACACGAGCGAATTAAACCTCTTCACCCGCTGGTTCACCGTCGAGGGCTTTTCGGTGGTCGAAGACGTAGGCCGAGGAGGGGTTGAAGAAGAGTCTTGAAGTCGCTCGATGCCCGTGGTGACGTGTGGATCAGCCTCTGCCTGTAGGCCCCATGACCTGGCTCCCCTAAAACGAGGCCACTCGCGAAAGCGAGTATCTGACGGCCTCGCTGTTCGTCTGAAATGCCGCATTATTCCCAAAGCGGCTCCTTTGGCGGGACGCGGTGTCTATACTCGAAACGTCATCAAACCCTTGGAGGCTCTCCTGTGGCAGAGAAGCAGACGAACAACTGGCCTGACCTGTTGATCGGACTTTACGACAACCTCACCGGCCGTCGTGCTGAGATCACGTACGAGTTCGACAACATGCACATCAAGATTCCCAGCGGCACCGGGCCTGCAGCCGAACACGCCGAGTGGGTCCTGCACGGTGCCATAAAAATTCGCACAAGAGACATAGGTACGCACCCAAACTGATCTTGGCCGGGCGACTCACGGGTACGCTCGATGGTCGCCCGGTCGTGATCGAAGCAGGCGAATCAGGGCTGCGGTTGAATGTCTCGGCGTTTCGCACGGCGTGGGCCGCAAGGCGGTCGCTGGTCTCTGTTTTGCCGGTGCTTCAGACGCTCAAGCACTACGGTGTCCCATTGCGGTTGGGCATCGCGGGGCTGGTGAGCGTCGAGATGTTGCCAAGGCCCAGCGCCCTGGCCCGCATCTTCGCGCCCAGTCTCTCCCGGCTTGCCTGACCACCGGGCGAGGGGAGTGCTTTTTGATCCGACCGTAGCCTGCGGTCTCAGAAGAAAAAATCAGGAAATCACTCGCGATGGACCGGATTGTGCCTGCAACTGATGCAACTGACTATGCGAGCGTCGAATACGACCAATGTTCTCTGTGCTGCTGGAAGTTCGTGCGGTGCGAGTGCGGGCACGTTCTGGAAAACCGTATGTGCGGCGAACTATACTTTTTTTCGTCGCGTGAAAACCCTTTCCGGAGCCTACAATGACCGCCGATCAAGCTGCGCAGAGCAAGCCTGCAAAGACCTCGTCTGTGAAGAAACCCGCAGACCCATCCCTGAAAAAGACCGCCGGCAAGCAGCCGGCTGCACAGATCAGGAGCAAAGCCGATCTGATTCGGAAGGTCGCCGAGATCATCAAGGCCAAGGGCGAGAAGCCCCGGCCCACTGAGATCGTGAAGATCCTCGAGGAAGAGGGTGTCACTGTTGCGGCGGCGCAGGTTTCCATGACGCTCAAGGCAGCCGGGTATCGCCCACTCCGCAAGCGGCGCAAAGCCGCAAAGGTGGCCGAGGAGACTGCCGTAAAGAAGGCTTCAGGTGTCGGTAAGGCGAAGCAGATTTCCATGGACGATCTGCTCGCGGCCAAGAGTGTGTCAGGTGCGTTCGGCGGTACCGACAAGGCCATCGCAGCGCTGCAGGCCCTCAAGCGTCTGGAGGGGTAAGCCCGCGCGGCCGTCACACGGCAGACCTGCCGTCGGTCGGATGCTCGGTTGTGGCAAGAAAGTCGATGGCATCCATGGCGGACTCGGTGCGTCTTGCTCTGTTCACGCTCGTCTGGACTGCCGTCTGGGTTGCACCTCTACCGCGGCTCGGCAGATGGCCGGAACTCGTCGCGGGGCTCGTGCCGTTCACCGCCTTTGGGCTGCGGGTCTTCGCGGGCTTCTTTGTCGGCGTGGCGGCCGACGACCCGGTGCGTTCGGCCGTGCATCCGCTGCTCGACTGGATCGACGGTCGGGCTGGTTTCCCGCCGTATGTCTGGGTGCTGGACGCCACGGTTGCCTTGGGGCTCGTGTGGCTCGCATCCGCATTCGATATTCCGCGCCGGTCCAGGATTGCCACGGCCCCGATCATGCCTGTGGTCGCGGTTCTGGCGACCTTGAGCCTGTGGAGAACCGGACTCCCGATCGAGCGACTGCTGGCGTCAAGACTCCCGGTCCCGCTGCTCGCTCTGACAGCGGGCAGTCTCATCGGGGCCGTTGTCCGTTGGACCTCGTCGCCCTTGTCGCCCGACATCCGGCAGCGGGCGGCCATAGTGGCGACCCTGGTGGTGCCAGTTGCCGCGGTCGCGGGGCAGGCGATGCTTCACTTTGTGGGGCGCCTGCCGCCGGAGCACGCCTCGCAAGCGGATTCGATCGTCGCCCTCGTGGCAGGTGCCGGCGCAGGATTCGCGAGTTGGAGATGGGGCGGATTCGTGCGGTCTCGGAGTCGGTCTCTCTTTGCAATGGCCGTCGGCGTGGCAGCAGGCGCGGTGGTCGGCTTTGCTCGCTGACAGGCCGGTGCCAAAGTGGGCAAAGAGCATGCAACCCAGGGCGTGGTGAGGTCGTCACCCAGAAGCAGCCGGGATCGCCGTTCCGAAAGCCGATGCCATCCGACCTGCGATTCAGACGTTCAGAAGTTCCGAAATCGGCTGTTGTCGTCGAGGCCTTGGCGTGCTGCGGGCGCGGACGAATCGGGCCGCTGAGGGCTGAAGGCGCGGCCAACACGACCTTCGCGTGGCTGGGAAACCGGCGGCTCGTCGCCGGCGACTGCAGTGCTCCTGACGAGCGCGCGGAGATGGTCGACATTGTCGCGAAGCAGGCGGGCCTGGTCCGTCAATTGCTCGGCAGCGCTCGATGTCTGTTCGGCACCCGCAGCGTTTGCCTGCGTGACCTTGTCGATCTGCAGCATGGCGACTCCGATCTGGTTGATCCCTTGTGCCTGCTCCTTTGCCGCGGCCGCGATCTCTGCGGCGAGCACGTCGGCCGATGCCACACGTTCCATGATCCGCTCCAACGCGTCCCCCACGTTCGCCGAGCACCTCGCGCCGCGGGCGGTGCTCGCAATCGCAATGGCGATCTTGTCCGCTGTTTCCTTGGCGGCCGCCGCGCTTCGCTGGGCGAGCGACCGCACCTCGTCGGCCACGACCGCGAAGCCCGCCCCCGCCTCGCCGGCGCGGGCGGCCTCCACGGCGGCGTTCAGAGCGAGGATATTCGTCTGAAACGCGATCTCATCGATGTTCTTCACGATCTTTGCGACGTCGTTTCCCGACGACTCGATCGACTGCATCGCGGTCGTCATCTCCTCCATCGTCGCAGTGCCCGCCTGGGCCGCCTGCCGGGCCTGGCCGGCAAACTCCTTCGCCTTGAGGGCGTTGTCGGCCGTCGATCGGATCATCGCGGAGATCTCCTCGAGGGAGGCGCTCGTCTCCGTGACGGAGGCGCTCTGCTCGCTGCAACCCGAGGCGAGCGCACTGCTGGCGCTCGAAAGTTGTCCGGCACTGACGGCCGCATGGCTGGCTCCCTCCTGGATCGAGTCGGAGATAGCCTCGAGCGAACGGTTCATTGTCGCGATCCCGGCCTGGATCTCATCGTCGATCGAAGCGAGTCCGCGCTTGGTTGCCGCGACGGTCGTCCAGCCGATCAGTCCCCCGATGAGTCCGCAGATCACGAGCGCCGGCCAGATCGTCAACAGGCTGCTGGTCACGGCCGACCTGGCCCGGGCCGTGTCCCTGTTGGCGAGGGTCACGTTATGGTCGATCACCCGGAGCACCGACTGAACGCAACGTTCCGTGGCTGGGTCGACCTCTTCGAGGAGGCATGCCTCGGCGGCCTCGATTTTGCTATCGCGGGTGAGTGCCAGCAGTTTGTCGGAAACGGCGAGCATCTGCTGCCGGTTGAGCTTGAGGTCGTTGAAGAGCCGCTGGTCTTCTGCATCGGAGATCAGCAGGTCGTAAGCCGCCTCCGTCTCATCGCCCTTTGTTTTCGCGGCGTCGTAGGCCGCTGCATTGGTCGTGTGCTCAGCATGGTCTTTGATCAATGCGCAGCGGCGAACGGCGCGGACAGTCTTGGCGATGGAGTTGTTGAGCTGGTTGAGAGTTACCACCGAAGGCACCGTATTGGTCGAGAGATTGTTCACGCTTCTATTGATGCTGAGAATGTGCCAGAGCGCGAGCAGCCCCAGGAGAATCGACAGCAAGACGATGGCGGCGAAGCCGATCGCGATACGACGCGGCGTGGTGGAGGCGTTCATAGGGGGAGCTTCTGGGGGTGACGGGCCGCTGTTGAGAGTGAAACTAGCTCGCCGAACGCCGGCTGCAAAGCGGGGCCGGTTGTGCCGATTCTCCGGTTGTGCCGCGAGACGCCTCGGTGAAGGCGGGTTGCAGACCGGTTCGGGGCCCGGCCACCCCCCCCTACAGCCGTGCAAAGGAATCGAAGCTCTGTGGCACGGTTCCTCTGGACCCTGCGGTGGATCGTCAGCTGATCGTGTCCGTGCGAGCCCGTGTGTTCCCCTCGACGTGCGGCGGGCTGTAGGGGCAATGGCGGCAGCCGGAGCCACAGCAAAAACCACGTTTCAGGTGATAGGCCGCCGTGTAGACCAGCAGGCCCCTCTCGAGGTAGTAGTCTGGCCGCGTGGGTACTGGCCTGGCTTCTGGCTCGTGTTGTTGATCTGACATGATTAGACCCGGCCCATTCCCTGGACGCGACTCCATGCCGAAAGTTGACCCAGGTGCATGTTCTCGTGGGCCTCTTCAAGAGCCTTGAGCAGCAACGACTTCGTCGGGTAGCGGCTCGCGTCGCTGGATGGGCTGGAGTTCCAGTCGAAAAGGGCGGTCCACTCGGGCGGACAGACGGGCTTTGCGTCGATTATGGCCCCGAGCATGTCGGCCGTGCATGCCGGAGGCCTGAGCACCCAAGCCGCGGGATTCATGTGGGGAGCGGGTTGGATTGCCATCCTGTCGTTTGGGATGTCGGCCACGAGGCGTTTGGCAGAGCCGAGGTTGAGATTCCAAGTGTGGAGCAGGGGAGCGAGCATGAACGATTCTCCGGGCCTTATGGGGCAGGCTCATCGTAACCTCTGCCCACCAGAAGAGCACGAAAAGTTCCTCGAAGGGCTACGCCAATCATTGACGCGCGGCGGCGAATGTGAAGGCGACGAATGTGGCCTGCCCCAGATGCCCACCGCAGTCATTCGATGAACTGGTCGTCACGCAAAAACGGTGTGACATGCCGGTGGCCGATGGCGGACTATCTTTGCTGCTTCGAAAATCGAAACATCATCTGATTTCGAAACACGCCGTCCCAGCCGTTCTTGGGGTGGCCCCAGTTGCCGAGGTATTCCGTTCGGAACCCGTGCTCTTGGCCAAAGGCATGCATTTCATCCCGGGTGTAGGTGATCAATTCATTTCCCCCAAGGTAGTGGCCAACGTAGCGGTGGGGGATCGGTTCGTCGCCCTCGTTGAAGGTTGCGAACAGGGTTACGGGGCCCTGGAGCTTCGAAAGGCAGGTCCGAATGTCGTTCGGGCCGACGTGTGTAAACACGGAATTGGCGAGTGCCATCTCCGGGCGCTGCGAAAAAATGCCAAAATCGTATTGGTCGGAGATCACGAACTCGGGGCGTCGCTCCTGAAACAGCGGCATCCCCAATTCCTCCACGATACCCCGCCGCACTGCCTCGGCACTGATATCGATGCCGAGGTACTTCGCCGGCTCGAGAAATGAAATGAAATGCATTCCGCCGCGAAGGCACCCGCAGCCGATGTCGAGGAATACGGTGTCTGGCTGAAGCCCCTGTGCGACTAAAAAATCAAGTTGAAATCGTGCCGCTTCGCGAAACGAGAGGCCGCTCCCAGCGTCGCCCCCCACATAGTTGCGATGTCCATTTCCGGCATGCCTGCTCGCTTGAAAGTAGGGGTCGGGGCCGGCAAAAGCCTCTTTGAACAGTTCTGGCGGTATGTCGTGCATCGGTTGGTTCCTGAGGCGGTGTCAAATGGCCGCCGACCCGGTTGTTCTTGGACGGCCGGCGGTTCACGCGTAGCCAAGTTCAGCGAGGAGGTCGCCGGCCTCTGCCTGGAATGCCGAGACCTCTCCGGGCAGCAATGCGGTCCGCCAATGGTCGACGCGACTCGAGTCAAGTGGTCCTCGGGCCCGTTGATGGATCTCGCGACGGTAGTCACCCGTCAAGAACATCGCCCCGGTGGGCAGTCGCCAGTCCTGGAACTCATCCAAGCGTGTTTCTGCGGCCCGAGTGAAGTCGAGCATCGTTGCGTCATATTCGAGTTCGAGGTCGAAGCATATGGTTCGCAGGACCGCTTCCGGTCGGGCCAGAAGATCCTCGTAGCGGACCTCCGTGTAATGTGGGCAGGCAGCGGACTGCCTGCGAGTTGCTTCCACCTTTCGCCGCCAGTCACGGGCCTGTGCGGCGATGTCCGGCCCAGGACCGAAGGCGAGATGCCTTCTCGAGGCTGCAACCGCGCGGCCGTCGCGGATGACATGGACAAAGTGTGCCTCGGGAAGCAGTCGTGCGATTGCGGCGATGTGCTCGGCGTAGGTTGGTGTCTTGTCGCCCCAGCGTTGCTTGCCCTGCGATTCGGCGCACTGACGATAGAACACGCGTAGGCCGTCGGCCACGGTAAAGGGTTCGACTGAAGCAAGGGCACGTCTGAAATTTTCGTCT
>JBIIMX010000132.1:0-8233 GCA_044337765.1 Pirellulales bacterium
GTCCGGCCAGAGCCCCGTCCGCACCGAGCACGACCTCCCGAACATCGCGGGGATAGCCGACACAGGTGAAGACAACGTCACTGGCGGCGGCCACGGCCGCAGGCGTTGTCGCCCATGCGGCGCCCCCGTGCACGAGCGGCTCGGCACGATCGCGGGAACGGTTCGTGACGGTCAGCGGAAAGCCGGCGTCGAGCAGCCGCCGGCAGATTGCGCCGCCCATGATCCCGGTGCCGATCCAGCCGACACGCGGGAGGCCTTCAACTGATGGGTTGGTGTTGTCGCTCATGGTGGAAAAAGTCCGGCGTGCAAAGTCGGGTTGGGTGTGGCCCGCCATCATGGATGATGCCGGCATCCTCGTCGAGCGACAAGAACCGGTGGTGTTTCCGACACGTGTCGCGAATCCGACCACGGAATGACTCGACGGACGCATTCGCCTTTGGTGATTCGCCGTGGGCCATTCGCCGTGGAACGGGGACGAAAGCAGTCGTGTTCGGCACGACAGGTGCTCCTCCCGTGGCGGCGAGTTTCCAACTTGTCCGTGTCCCCGTGCCCCCCCGTGGCGGCAAGTTTCCAACTTGTCCGTGTCCCCGTGCCTCCCGTGGCGGCGAGTTTCCAACTTGTCCGTGTCCCCGTGCCTCCCGTGGCGGCGAGTTTCCAACTTGTCCGTGTCCCAGTGCCGGACTCCACATAAAAACTCGTGGCCACCGCACTGCGATCGAGCCTGCCCGAGTGTCGCCCATGGCCGCCGCTCGTGCCCTCGAACCCGTCACAGCCCATCCCGGTGAGCACGACAGCGACTACGCGGTCATGGACGGGGTGAGGCAGTGGAAAGAGGCCAACGATCTGAAGCGTGACCGGTGCGCAGGGGCGTGGCAAAGCGTCCCGACACAGGCCGCAACGGTTGGGCCGATCGTGCGGGTCGCGAGGGGTATCACGGGGAGGTAATTTGATCTGCCTCGATTCGCGGGCTATATCCAAGAAGCGTCCTGATCGTCGGTCGCCTTCCCCGCGGCCCGATGTCACACCCACTGGATCATTGGCGGCCGTTGGGACACCGGCACCGTTTTCGATGAGATGACAGCCGCCGTTCCATGATTTCAGCATATCCAGTGACCGGTTCATCCACGTCTGCCGCCGTCGCCGCGTCGCCGATGGTCGGATTCGCACTCGCGGGTGAAAGATACGCTTTTCGAATCGAGCGAATCCGGGAGATGATCGCGCCGGGATCGGTCACGCTTATCCCCGAGGTTCCCGCCGACGTCGCCGGTGTCAGCAACCTCCGTGGGACGGTCATCCCGGTCGTCAACGTCGGCTCCCGGGGGATGGGCTGCGTCGATCCAGTCCTCGATTGGTCGATGCTCAACGCCGTTTACGCAGTGATTGTATCGCAGCCTCACGCCCCCTCTGCAGTTTCTCGTCCATGGAGCCTTCTGCCGTGACACCGACCCGTGGACTCTCCCTGCGAACCATCCTGATCCTCGCGCTCCTGCTCACCGCGATCGTTCCGCTGGTCTTCCAGGGCGTCAGCACGTACCGCGCGGCGGCCGAAGCGATCCGCAAGGAGGCCTTCGCCCGACTCGAGGTCGTGCGCACCATCACCGCGAAGTCGGTGGAGCGGTACTTCGAGACGATCCACAACGAACTGCGTGTCTGCGCGGATGATCGCAGTACGCTCGATGCGTTGCGGGCATTCTCTGCCGGGTATCGTGAAGCCGGAGCGGTGCGCGACGCGGCGACGGCGCCGATGCGGCAGAGCCTCGATGGCTTCTACGCCGGTCCGTTCATGGACGCCTACCGCCAGTACAACGACGGCACCACCGAGACGGCCGTCGAGACGCGGCCCTTGGTCGAATCGCTCAGCGATGCCGGAGTTGTGCTCCAGGACGCTTACCTCCGTCGCAACCCCAATCCGATCGGGCAGAAGCTGCAGCTCGACGCCGCCGACGACAAGTCCGAGTATTCCCGGGCGCATGCGACCTTTCACCCCTACTTCCGCGAGATGCTGAAGAAATATGGCGTGTACGACGTGTTCCTCGTCGATGCGTCTACGGGTGACATCGTCTACACCGTCTGCAAGGAGATTGACTTCGGCGCATCGCTGCGCACCGGTCCGTTCGCCGCGTCGAACCTCGCGAAGGCGGTGATGGAGGCAGCGGCTTCGGGAAGGCGCGGAATCGTCAGCTACGGCCACTATAGCCGGTACCTGCCGTCGTATATGGCTCCGGCCAGCTTCATCGCGGCGCCGGTTATGGATGGACGCGACGTGATCGGCGTGGTGGCGTTCCAGATTCCCATCGACAAGGCCGACGAGATCATCGGTGAGCAGGCAGGCATGGGCGAAAGCGGCGAAACCTATGCCATCGGCCCAGACCGATTATTTCGGTCAAACTCGCGATTCGCCGGGGAGCTCGGCGTGAAGACGACGATCATCAATCCGGCGATCAAGGCGGACACCGTTCCCGTGCGGTCCGCGCTCGAATCCAACGGCTCCGGAACCGCCCTCGAGCGCAACTACCGGGGCGTGGCGGTCCTCTCCTCCTGGACTCCCGTCACGATCCACAAGGGCGAGGGTAATTCCTCCGTGCGTTGGGCGCTGGTCTCGGAGGTTGGCGAGTCGGAGGTGCTCGCGCCGGTCTACCGGCTTCGACGACTCGCCCTCGTGGTGTTCGGCCTCACGGGCCTTGCTGTCGCGATCTTCGCGACCCTGCTGGCCCGCCGCCTCACCCGCAACGAGGAGACGCAGCAGCGGGTCACGCAGATGGTGGAGAACACGAGCGTTCGGCTGATTCTCGCCGACCGTGACCAAAACATCATCTACATGAACCCGGCATCGGTGCAGTCCCTGAAGCAACTCCAGCACCTCCTGCCCTGTCCGGTCGAGGACATGATCGGCGGGTCGATTGAAATGTTCCACCGCAATCCAGATCTGCAGCGGCAGATCCTCGCCGGTCCGGCGAATCTGCCGCACCGTGCCAGCGTCCGCTTGGGGGATGAGGTGCTCGATCTCAACGTGTCTGCGATGAAGGATACAGCCGGCCGCTACACGGGCCCCCTTGTCACGTGGGAGGTGATTACCGCGGCCGCTCGTGCGAAGGAGCGGGAGGAGGCTTTGCAGGGTGAGATCCTCACGGCGAAGACCGGGCTGGAGGCGAAGGTCAAGGCCCTCTCCACGGTGTTCACGGCCGCGTCGCAGGGTGACCTGACGCAAAAGATCGGCGTGGGCGGCCAAGACGACATGGGGCGGCTGGCTGCCAGCGCTACGACGATGTTCGACGACCTCCGCAGCCTCATCAAGCAGATCGCTGAGGCGGCCGACCAGCAGAACGACGGCGCCCGGATGATCGCGGAGAGTGCCAGCGGCTTGAGCGAGGGCTCGCAGTCGCAGGCGGCCAGCGTCGAGGAGATGACCGCCGCCGTCGAGCAGCTCGTCGAGTCGATCGACTCCATCACACGCAGCGCCGCCGAGAGCCGCGAGCAGGCTCAGGAGACGTCGACGCTGGCCGAGGCCGGCGGCGCGGCGGTATTCGATGCGATCGCCGCTATGGACATGATCCGAAAGTCGTCGGAACAGATCAACGATATCATCCAAGTGATCGGTGAGATTGCCAGCCAGACAAACCTTCTGGCGCTCAACGCGGCGATCGAGGCGGCCCGTGCCGGCGAACACGGCCTCGGTTTCGCGGTCGTCGCCGACGAGGTGCGGAAGCTCGCCGAGCGGTCGAGCGAGGCCGCCAAGGAGATCGCGGGGCTTATCAAAGAGTCGACGAAGCGGGTGCAGGAGGGGGCCAGCCTGTCGGAAAAGGTGGGGCATTCGTTGACATCGATCGTGACGGCCGTCGAGAAGACGACGGCGGGCATCACGACGATCGCGGAGGCGACGGGCTCACAGTCGGCCAACGCCGCCGAGGTCAAGATGGCCATCCGCTCGGTGTCGCAGACCACCGAGTCGAACGCCGCCTCCGCCGAGGAAATGGCGGCATCCGCCGAGGAACTCGGGGCTCAAGCGCAGGGGCTCCGCGACCTCATCAGGCGGTTCACCGTGTAACGCAGTCCGCCGAACCCGACGATCCGACGCCGAAACAGGTGTCTCCGCTTCGCAATGAACGCAGCTCCGGGCTGCGGTTATAATCCCGACCGAACCCGTGACCCTGGCGGCAGCGGGCCGTCGCAACAAGCTGCCGAGGTGGCCGTGTGGGAGTTGAATCGACTGACTCAGGAACAGTTCAGCCTGTTCCAGCAGTTCATCTACCGTCAGACCGGCATCGCCCTGCAGGACGGCAAGATCACGTTGCTGAGCAACCGGATCCGTCGTCGGCTGAGGGCTCTCCAGATCGAGTCGTTCGATGAGTACTACCGTCTGTTGACGGGCAAACGGCTGCCGGGCGAACTTGAGCAGTTTATCGACGCTGTCACCACGAACGAAACCTTCTTCTTCCGCACCAGCGGGCACTTCGACTGGTTCTGCGGGCCGTTCCTCGACGACCTCGTCGCCCGTGCCGCGTCCGGGCGACACGACCGCTCGGTGAGGGTCTGGTCGGCCGCCTGCAGTTCCGGCGAGGAGGCCTTCTCGGTGGCGATCTGCCTCGCGGAGCACCGCGAGCGGCTGGCAGGATGGCGCGTATCGATTCTCGGGACCGACATCAGCGAGTCCGTGCTCGCCCAGGCTCGGACGGCGACCTACGGGTCACGTTCGCTCGAGCACGTGTCGCCGCAGCGGTTGCAGCAGTACTTTTCCGCGGCGTCGGCCGGGCAGTGGGTCGTCAAGCCCGCGGTTGCGTCGGTCTGTACCTTCCAGAGGCACAACCTGCTCGAAAAGATGCGACAGCCTCCTTTCGACTGCATCTTCATCCGCAACGTATTGATCTACTTCGACCGCGGTTCGAAGGCGATTGCCGTGAACAACCTGATCGAGAGCCTCGCCCCCGGGGGCTATCTGGTCGTGGGGCCGTCCGACGGCATCTACGACATGCTGGGAGGCCTCCGCCGATGCGCAAATTTCCTTTACCAAAAGCCGTGACGCATGGGCCTGAGGATTCTCTCAAAAGACCTGGGTCAGGATTTGGGGAGGGTGTCAATTAGAGGAAAGGCAGGTGTCTCACCTATCATTGTTACAGAGGGAACCGTCGGCGGTCGATCAGAGTCGAGCTTATGCGGTAGCGTCACGCAGCTTTCCGGCGCGCGGCCGCTCCGTTGTGGTACGCCTCAATCGCGACCACAATCGCGTCGAGGGCATCGAACACGTTCGACTGCCCTTTGTCGAACGCTTGTGTCGCCCGCTTGATCTCGGCCAGCGTGAATACGGCCAGAACCGCCGGTGATTGCAGTTTGTTTCCAGACATGAGTGCCTCCTTGCAGTTGGATCCGCCGACACGTCCTGTCCGGCGATGGGCGAATCGTAGCGGAGCTTCCGGCCCGAGTCTTTCACTGTGTGCGCGCGTGAACGACGGGATACTTTCGAGTGGCTTTGATCCCGCAAACGTCTATGATCAACCTCGGCGACGACTGAGGGGCCAATCCGACTGGATGAGCGGTTGCCATTCCAACTGTGAGGAGGGCATTCGGCCATGGACGGAGTTTCCCGCGCGCCTTACCCGCACTACGTCTGGTTGGCCCATTGGCTATCCATTGAGTCGCCTCGCGTTTTCTGCGTTCAACAGTGCCGGCACCGTACGCACCATCTGGTGCTGACGACGTTGGGCGACGCACGCATTCAGTGGGAAACACAAGGCAGGGAAACCTCGTTTCAAGCGACTGCCGGCGGGATCAGTTTCTTCCCCTGCGACCTTCACGAACACACGATGTCCATAACGGCTGCGGGGGATTTTGCGGCGTATGATCTGCTGATCCCCGCTTGGCAAGTCGAGCGGGTCTGCCAGGCCGAAGGGCTGCCGGCCGTCACTGATTTTCAAGCAGTCCCGATGTTTCGGGACAGATTGATGGAGGCCAGCCTGCTGCGGCTGTCTTTGAGAGACATAGGGCGACAGATATCGGAGGAGATCGGTGACGAGATCGCGGCCCGTCAGGTCGTGCTGCGGCTCTGCGTGCTCATGGGCGGCAAGATGCCGGAGTGGCTGACCGACTCGAGTGTTTTCACGCCGAGCGTGATGAGGCAGGTCGTCGCCTACATCGATGCGCACCTCGGCGGCCTGATGTCTCTGGAGTACATGGGGAACACCGTCGGCCTATCTCCCGGACATTTTGCGAGAAAGTTTCATCATTCCACGGGAGAGAGCCTGGGCCGCTTCATAAACCGGCGGCGTATCAGCGCGTCATTCATGATTCTTCGAGTCGGTGAGCAACCCCTGTTGCAGGTCGCTCTTGACCTCGGGTTTTCCTCGCAAAGCCATTTCACGCGATTGTTCAGTGGCCTCACGGGAATGACGCCGGACTCATTCAGGCGTTTGCACCGGCGCGGCACCACTTGAGGGGGACGGTCGACGCACGTCTGTCCCTTGAACCGAAAGTTTGTGACGCCGCACGTCTCCGGGCGGCGTATGATGCAGGGGAGCGCACGTTGTTCGTTCGGGACGGGTAGCATGAACACCGAGAGGCCAAACAAATGACTGAGACACTATCGCAATCCGCCCTGTCGGAAGAACTCGCCAAGATTGCTCTTGCCATGCAGGCCGAGCGGACTGGCCATACTCCCAAGGCCGTGACCGTGGTCGCCAGCGAGGAGACGGTCGTGCTGACGTTGCACGAGGCGTTGACTCCGGCCGAGAAGATTCTGGCCCGTACGGAATCGGGGGCGGCGAAGGTTGAGCAGTACCATCGGGCACTGTTCGCGGTGTCATGCGACGAGTTGCGGAAGGAGATACAGCGGCTGACCGGGCGCAGGGTACGCGAGGCGGCAGTCGTCCTCGAGCCGGCGACGGGATCGATCATCCATGCGTTCACAAGCGGGACCGTAGTTCAGATTTTTCAACTCGAGCCGCATGGCGTTTCGGCGCATGTGTCGGCTGGCATTCCCCGAGACGACGACAAACCCTCGAGCGTATGACGGTCGCGAGTCCAATCGAGCGGCTCGAGCATCAAAGGAGTGGGCGAACACGAGTGACTCTCCATTGACTATCCTTAGACTGCGATGTTTCTCCCAGACACACCACAGGGAAAGCCGTGACGCTACCAAGCGACTACCGCATCCGTTGCATGCAGCAGTCAGATTATGCCGCCATAAGCGAGATCTGCCGCGTTGTGTATCCGCACGACACGCCCTATACGGCGGAAGAACTGGCGGAGCACCAGGCTGTTTATCCGCAGGGACAGTTCGTGGCCGAGCACGTTCCGACGAGGCAACCCGTGGGTGTCCATTTCACCCTGCGGCTTCGCATGGCCGACTACCACCTGAACGACGCTTGGGACGTACTCACGGCCCATGGCACCTTCCGAGATCACGACCCCAACGGCCCCACGCTGTATGGTGCCGACGTGTTCGTGAGCCCCCAGCACCAGCATCATGGATTGGCCCATGCCCTGACAGACGCCACCCGGGCCCTGGTGGTCGAGGAGAATCTCTGGCGGATGGTCGGCGGGAGTCGCTTGCCCGGCTATGGTCCCTTCGCCAACGTCCTGCCCGCGGATGATTATGTTCAGGGAGTGGTGAACGGCTCTCGAAATGATCCTGTGTTGTCAGCCCACCTGAAAGACGGCTGGCAGGTCGTGAAGCCCATCTATGGCTATCTGCAGAAGGACCCAGAGAGTGCCAACTGGGCCGCGGTGATCCAGTGGGTGAATCCCGACTGCCCACCACCGCCAGAGTTCGCGTTGCGCTGAGTGATCGGACCTTCCAGGTTGGTTATTTTTGTCCATCGCGGGAGGCCGCCGGGCTGCACCACGCACCGGCTTTTCACCAGGAATGCAGCCTACGGCTCAGATCACCGCCCTTGGCAAGACGATCAGCGGGTGGTCGGGCGGCCCGAAAGTCGTTGCAAGTCCCTCTTTCGTCGTTGGCATTTCAGCGTGTGGTTGAACTACGACCGCGGCCGGCAGGAGCCGGCTCACGCGGAGTGAGAGGTTCGCAAGCGGAAGAAGGCCAGGATGGCTTCGCCCGCGTGAAATCAGCCCCTGACACATCTCGGCGAACAGCTCGAGCCTCTGCCCGTCTCTCCCGCCCGTGGCACGCAGATGCCCGGATGCGGACCGGATAAGGTCTGCGCCGAGCATGGAAAATTTGCTCTCGCGGGGGGCAGAGCCCGGAAATCCCGCGACGACCGGCCCGGCAGGCACCAGCCGG
>JBIIMX010000133.1:0-8200 GCA_044337765.1 Pirellulales bacterium
ATCTCTCGATCGACACTGAATTCGCCCGGCGGTATGTCAACGACGGTTTCTCCGGCGGCGAGATGAAGCGGGCGGAGATACTGCAACTCGCCATGCTCCGCCCCAAGTTCGCGATCCTCGACGAGACAGACAGCGGCCTCGATGCCGACGCGGTGCGTCTGGCCAGCCAGAGCATCGCCCGCATCGGCGGCGCAGAGATGGGCATCCTGATCATTACGCACCACGAACAATTGCTCGAGCACAACATTCCGCTGCGCACGCACGTCATGCTTGGCGGTCGGATCGTTGAATCGGGAGGCCCGGAACTGGCCGCCGAACTCCACAAGAAGGGCTACGAAAGAATCCGCGCTGCATATCCGGAAGCGGCGGCGGCGGAGCGTTCGATGCAGGATGCCCTCGGCGGAGACCCCGCCCACGCCCCACACCCCGTTACCGCCTGACACCTCGAGGAACCCATCATGGCCACCGGCTTCAATCAATCTGCCATCGAATCGAGCACGATCGCGGTCGGCACAGGCGATGCCATCGGCGAGATCAACAAATACGACTTCCGCACCGACACCCCGGCCGTCTTCAAGGCCCGCCGCGGCCTCGACGCCACGATCGTCTCGCAAATCTCTGAGATGAAGCGGGAGCCCGCCTGGATGCGAGACTTCCGGCTCAAGTCGCTGGAAATCTTCCACTCCAAGCCGATGCCCCATTGGGGCGGCGACATCGCCGTCGACTTCCAGGACATCTTCTACTACCTGAAGCCGGCCGAGCAGCAGGGAAAGACCTGGGAAGAAGTGCCGGACGCAATCAAGAAGACCTTCGACCGCCTCGGTATTCCCGAGGCCGAACGGAAGTTTTTGTCGGGCGTGAAGGCGCAGTTTGAGAGCGAGGTGGTCTACGGCTCACTCGCGGAAGACCTTGCGAAGCAGGGCGTGATCTTCACCGACACAGACACGGCCGTCCGCGAACACCCAGAGCTGCTTCGCGAGTATTTCGGCCGGATCATTCCGCCCACGGACAACAAGTTTGCGGCCCTCAATTCGGCCGTCTGGTCGGGTGGCTCGTTCATCTACGTGCCGAAGGGCGTCAAGATCGAGTTCCCGCTGCAGGCCTACTTCCGAATCAACGCCGAGAGCATGGGCCAGTTCGAGCGAACACTGATCATCGTCGACGAAGGCGCGCAGGTGCACTACGTGGAGGGCTGCACGGCCCCGATGTATTCCACGGAGAGCCTGCACTCGGCGGTCGTCGAAATCGTGGTGAAGAAACATGGCCGGTGCCGCTACACGACGATCCAGAATTGGGCCAACAACATCTACAATCTCGTCACCAAGCGGGCCATGGCCTACGAGGGTGCGATGATGGAGTGGATCGACGGCAACCTCGGCAGCCACCTGACGATGAAGTATCCGGCCGTCTACATGATGGAACCCGGCGCCCGCGGCGAGATTCTTTCGATCGCCTTCGCATCGGCTGGCCAGCATCAGGACGCAGGCGCAAAACTTGTCCATGCGGCTCCCAACACGTCGGGCCGGATCGTTTCCAAGAGCATCTCGAAGAACGGCGGCCGGGCCAGTTACCGCGGTCTCGTCCGCGTCGAACCGGGCGCCCGCAAGAGCCGGTCGAGCGTGGTCTGCGACGCCCTGATCCTCGACGACAAGAGCCGCAGCGACACCTACCCCTACATCGAGATCGAGGAGCAGGACGTCTCCATCGGCCACGAGGCGAGCGTCTCGAAGATCGGCGAGGAGCAGCTCTTCTATCTCACCAGCCGCGGGCTCACGGAGGCCGAGGCGAGCACGATGATCGTGGGTGGCTTCATCGAGCCGCTCGTCAAGGAACTGCCGATGGAGTACGCCGTCGAGATGAACCGGCTCATCGAGCTGCAGATGGAAGGCTCGGTGGGGTGACCCGATTCCGATGGCCTCCTCCACACCCATGACCACATCCGCAGTCCCAGCCGTCTCGGCCACCTTCGACCGCACGTCCCTCGAGCGATTGCTCGCCGACGAACACTCGGGCCGGTCCGTTCCCGCCTGGGCGAACGACCGCCGGCGGGCCGCCTTCGAGACACTCGAATCGCTGCCGTTGCCCGATCGGCGCAACGAGAACTGGATGCGGACCGACATCCGCCTCTTCAAGCCGAAGGCTTGGGGACCACGCAGCCTGCCGGGCCCGGAAGCCCCGGTGCCCATCGGCCTACTTGCCGATTTCCTGGCGGGCGAAACCTCCGGCGGCGAGACGTTCTTCGACGAAACGCCGACGACGACGGGCACCGGCACGCGACTCGCGGGTCGCCTGCTGTCGCTCGACGGCCATGTGCTCCACGAACACCTCGATCCGGCCCTCGCAGCCCGCGGCGTGCTGTTTGGTTCTGCCGACCGACTGCTCGCGACGCATGGCGACCTGTTCAAGCCGCACTGGTTCTCTGTGATCGATTCACAGTGCGACTGGTTCGCAGCGTTGCATGCGGCATTCCATGCAGCCAGCACGGTGCTCTACGTGCCACCCGGCGTGCGGATTGCGGAACCGCTGCACGTGCTTTCGGGGCTTGGCGAAGGGGGTGTCGATACTTCACACGTGCTCGTCGTGCTCGGCGAGGGCGCGGAGGCGACGGTGCTCACTGAGACGGCCGGTGGTGCGGGCTCAGGTTTCCACTGCGGTGGCACCGAGATCGTCGTCGGCCGCAACGCGTTCCTGCGGATGGTCAATCTGCAGAACTGGAGCACGGGGGTCTGGCATTTCGCCCGGCAGAAGGCAGTGGTGCACGAGAATGGACGGCTGCAGTGGACGCTCGGCGCGCTCGGGAGTCGGCTCTCGCAGGTGGCCCAGGACGTCGCACTTGCCGGCCGGGCCGCATCGGCTCAGGTCAACGGCGTCATGTTCACCGAGGGGCGGCAGCAACTCGTCTACAACACGCTCCAGCATCACGAGGCCCCTGGCTGCAGGAGCGACCTGCTCTATAAGGGCGGTCTCCAGGACCGTTCCCGGCTCGTTTGGCGGGGCATGATCAAGGTGGACAAGGCCGCGCAAAAAACGGACGGTTATCAGCGGAACGACAATCTCATGCTCTCACGAGAGGCCCGGGCCGACTCGATTCCGGGGCTTGAAATCGAGGCCGACGACGTGCGGTGCACGCACGGCGCCACCAGCGGCCGCGTCGACGAAGAGCAGATTTTCTACGCACAGGCCCGCGGGCTGTCTGCGGACGAGGCGGCGCGTCTCGTGGTAGCAGGCTTCTTCCAGCAGGTTTTCGATCGGATCACGATTCTCCCGGTTCGCGAGGCGCTCGCCCGCGCGATCGGCAGCCGCATTCGCCGCATTCGTTGAAGGAGCACCATGCCTGAGTTCACCCGCGTGGCGGAAGTGTCGGAAGTGCCCGATCCGGGGAGAGTCCTGGTCGAGGTGGAGGGAGAGGTGGTCGCGCTGTTCCACGTCGAGGGCCGCTTCTACGCGATCGACGATGTCTGCACGCACGATGGCGGCCCGCTCGTCGACGGCGAACTGGTTGGATTCAAGATCGCCTGCCCACGCCACGGGGCGAAGTTCGACATCCGCACGGGCGCCGCGCTCTCGATGCCGGCAGTCCGGCCGACGAGAGCCCACGCCGTCAAGGTGGAACATGGTGGCGTATGGGTGGCACTGGGAACGGGTGCCGGGGCCACTCCAGGCCCGAACAACCAGGCTGCTGATTTCCGGAGCTACGCACCGACCAACACTGCCGCAGCTGCTGCCGATAGGGCTGTGGCTGAACCCTCTCAAGCATCGCATGCCTCCCCAGGCTCCTCGGCGGCGGCACCGGTGACGCAGATCTCTGCCAGTACGACGGAGAGAGCGAACGACGGCGCTCCGAGCGAAGAGGTCGTCCGCGAGTGGCTCAAGGAGGTGAAGGACCCGGAACTGTTCGTCAACATAGTCGACCTCGGGTTGATTTACGGCGTCACGCTCTCGCCGGCCGCTGACGTGCCCGGCAAGCAGCACGTGTCCATCGACATGACGATGACGAGCCCAGCCTGTCCGGCAGGTCCACAGCTGATTGCCGACACGAAGCGGGCGGTCGGCAGCCGCGACTCGATCGCGGCTGTCGAGGTACGGATCGTCATGGATCCGCCCTGGACGCCCGACCGCATGACCGACGCAGCCCGCGACCAACTCGGAATCTTCTGAGAATTCCGGCCCCCCGTGGCGGCGAGTTTTTCAACGTGGACCCTGTGCCGGCTTCCACAAGTTGAAAACTTGTGGCCACGGGGTCGACACCTTCGGCCCCATCCCATGTGCCGTCGCTCATGCCCCCCCGTGGCGGCGAGTTTCCCAACTTGCCGTATTCACGAAAAACATCGCATCGTGCGATTTTTTCTTGGCGGGCCGCCGCCCGCTGGTGCTGACCCGGCCCTCCGGGCCTGACGCTGCACTCCGTAGCCTCCCCGTGGCGGCGAGTTTTTCAACGGCCCCCTGCCGGATTCCACAAGTTGAAAACTTGTGGCCACGGGGTCGACACCTTCGGCCACATCCAACCTGCCGTCGCTCATGCCCCCCGTGGCGGCGAGTTTCCCAACTTGCCGTGACCCTGTGCCGGATTCCACACGTTGAAAAACGTGTGGCCACGGGACCGACGCCTTCGGCCCCATCCAACGTGCCGTGGCCTACAAACCGCTCGCTTAGGCGCTCTTGTGCCGGGCGGCCTCGCGGATCGGCACCACCGGCTCCGTTCCTTCGACGTTTCGCTCGTTGATCACGTACGTACTGCCGTTGTTCTCCGGCAGGTCGAACATGATGTCGAGCATCACGTCTTCCATGATCGACCGCAGCCCACGGGCTCCGGTCTCCTTCCGCATTGCCTTGCGGGCGATCGCCGCGAGCGCCTCGTCGGTGAACTCGAGCTTGCAGTTCTCGACGCCAAACAACCTTTGGTACTGCTTCAACAATGCATTCTTCGGCTCGCGAAGCACCTTCACAAGGGCCGATTCGTCGAGCGGCTGGAGTGAGGAAATCACCGGCAGACGGCCCACGAGTTCGGGGATCAGGCCGAACTCGAGGATGTCGTCGGAGTCGACCTGCGGCAGCAGTTCCGAAAGATCGGCGTCGCCCCGATAACCGCTCGGCTGACCGAAGCCGATCGTCCGCTTGCCGAGACGCCGGGCGATGATCTTGTCGATGCCGACGAAGGTGCCGCCGCAGATGAACAGAATGTTCGACGTGTCGATCTGGATGTACTGCTGCTCAGGGTGCTTGCGTCCGCCCTGGGGCGGAACGTTGGCCACCGTGCCCTCAAGCATCTTCAAAAGCGCCTGCTGCACGCCCTCACCCGAGACGTCTCGGGTGATCGAGACGTTTTGGCTGGTCTTGCCGATCTTGTCGATCTCGTCGATGTACAGCACGCCACGCTGGGCGGCCTCGATGTCGAAATCAGCCGCATTGAGCAGTTTGAGGAGCAGGTTCTCCACGTCCTCACCCACATAGCCAGCCTCGGTGAGCGTGGTCGCGTCACCGATAGCAAACGGCACGTCCAGGATCTTGGCCAGCGTGCGGGCCAGCAGCGTCTTGCCCGATCCAGTGGGGCCAAGCATGAGAATGTTGGACTTGTCGACCTCGACGTCCCCCCCCTCGCTGCCGAGGTTCAGCCGCTTGTAGTGGCTGTGGACGGCGACCGCGAGCACCCGCTTGGCGTGCTGCTGGCCGATCACGTATTGATCGAGATGGCCGACGATCTCGCGGGGAGAGGGGATGGTCGTGAAGAGCTGCTTGCTCGTGCCGCGACGCCGCTTCTCCTGGTCCAGGATCGACTGGCAGAGGTCTATGCACTCGCCGCAGATATAGACGTCGCCCGGTCCTTCAACCAGTGGCCCCACGTCGCGGTAGCTCTTGCGACAGAACGAGCAGAAGGCATTCTTCTTGGTCGTCCCGCCCGCACCACGGCGTCCGAGCCCACCGACGTCTTTCCCTGATGGCATGCTTCAGTTCCTCGAGAGATCGTTCCCCGCCCGTGCACAACAGACCGCCGCGTGCTGCTCTACGAAAGCCCCGTCCGCTGGCTGCGGTCGGCTTCTTTCGCATCGCGACGCACGTGCGGTTCGACGAGCGTAGATATTTTTCGGTATTCCTCTTCGCTAAGCACACCCTTGTCGCGGAGATTTTTGTATCCGACAAGCGAGCTTTCCCAATCGCCATGATCACTACCCGGGTCGAGCCACCGCGATCGGACTGCAACGATCGCAGCGATCCCGATGGCCACGATGAGCCCGAGCAGTATCGAACTGAATAGAAACGCTTGCACTGGAAACAGCCCCGTCGCGGTTGGTTGTCACCCGAAAGGAGGTGCCTGGTCTACGGACTCAAACCGCGGATTGCACGACGGCATTATGACCGCCGGCTCGGTATTGGGTCCAGAAAGAATCGCCCACTTTTCGCAGGCTCTACATGCTGTGGCAATGGCAAAGACGGCAACCTCGAAAACAGACCGGTTTTCCCGCTTGTGCCGGAAAAACGCGACTTTCCGCGCCGGATAGCCGATTTCCCACGATATGGTGAGATCGTCATACGCAAACACCCTGTCGGGACCGTCCCGTCGTCCGCTCTACCGGATCGCGAGCATGATTGCGGTCGCGTGGGTGGCCGGCACCGCCAGCCTGACGCCGTTCCCGGCCGCAGCTGCGGTCCCAGCCGAGCAATCCAGGCTGCCGGAACTGGTGCGGACCAAGCACCGTCTGTTTTCGATCCCCTTCCGGCTGCCCACCGCCCAAGAGGCCGACGCCGCACCAAAACGTGTGGTCATGAGCGTGTCGAAGGATCTGGGCGGCACCTGGGAGGCTGCGGGGGAAGTCGCCCCGTCGGCCGGCACCTTCACGTATCAGGCCGGCGCCGACGGCGAATATTGGTTCCGCCTGAGGGCGGTTGACCAGAAGGGGCGGGCCCGCGGCGGTGAAGGCCCCGACATGCGTGTGCTCGTCGATGCCGCTGGACCGCGGCTCGCGGCCCGGGTCTGGAAAGGGGCGGATGGTGAGATTCTGTGCCGTTACGCCGCCATCGACGACTCGATCCGACTCGATTCGCTGAAGCTCGAATATCGCACTGCCGAAGCCCAGGGCTGGAAGACGATCGCCGCCGAGGGAGTGCTCTCTCGCGAATCTCCCGCCCATCTTGTCGGCGAAGAAATCTGGTGGGCGGGCGAAAAGGTCGAGGCACTGACGGCGCGGATCACCGTGACCGACTCTGCCGGCAATCAGACCGTGCGGCAGTTCACGATGGAACCGACCGATCCCAATATCGATCAGACCGCATTGGCCCGGGAACTCGGCGCTCCCAGCCTGCCTGAGCAGACGCCGTCGCAGGAGGCTTTCGTCTCCCAACCCGTGACGCAGGCCTCCTCGGCATCCGATGCAGCACGCCCCGCTGGCGGATGGACTGCGGAAACAGCCGCTGCATGGTCGGCCGAACAGCCGCGTGCGGCCTCGACGCAAAGCGGTCGCGTCACTGATCAGCAGAGCGTGCTGGTCGGCGGGGCGGCAGTTCCTTCGATGACCTCCACCGATCCCACCGGGGGTCGCAGTCTGCTGGCGTCGACGTCCGCGGGCATACCCGTTCAGATGCCGTCCGCGCCGCAAGCTGGTCCGCAGCCGATGGAATATCGTGGCAAGCCGCTGCAGCTGTCGCGTTCGCGGCACTTCGCCTGGGACTACGAGATGCCGGCCGAACGGCCAAACGCGACCCGTCTGCGGGTCGAACTCTGGAGCACCCGGGACGGTGGACTCTCGTGGCAAAAGGCTGCCGTGGACGACGACTCCAAAAGCCCCATCAACGTCGTGCTGCCGGCTGCGGGCCTGTTCGGCTTCCGGCTGGAAATCCTGCCGGATGTGCCGGACGCAAGCATGGGCCCACGGCCGGGCGACACCGCCGAGAGCTGGATAGGCATCGACGAGGATCCGCCCCATGTTGAGCTTCTCGGCGCCGCACGGCTTTCCGAAACCGAGGCCAGCGGCATCGTGATCCGATACACGTCGCGTGACCAACTGCCCGCACCGAAGGCTGCCCGGCTCCTCTTCTCTCCCAACGCCGAAGGCCCATGGGCCACGATCGTCACCGCCGTCGACAACCAGGGGGAATACCGCTGGCAGCCCGATCGGGCGACGCCGGCGCGGGTCTATCTCCGCATCGAGGTTGCCGACGCCGCAGGAAACATCGGCGCCGTCACGAGCCCGGAGCCTGTCACCGT
>JBIIMX010000134.1:0-8188 GCA_044337765.1 Pirellulales bacterium
GTGCCTCTCATGAACAGGGACCAATAGCCCAGCGACTCTCCAAAGCACCAGGCCGCTTGGGCGGCGATTTGGAAAGGCAGTGTGGCGACGAAGTCGGCGAGCCTGCCGCCAAGCCGGCATTCATTAGCTCTTCTCGCCAGAGCTCCGAGGACGGCAACGGGTGCTAGGACGGCCCGTACGAAGAGATGCAGAGGCCGCCATTTTTCAAACCCCGCACGGACGCGGCCGAATTCCTTGCCGCGTCGGAGCCTCTCCAAGAGAAAACCGGCGCGGTATTGTTCATCGTGGTCGGTGACGATGGCCGTTGGGGAAAACCACGGCATGAAGCCCGCCTGCCGCGCCTTCCAACTGAGCAACGCGTCCCCGCAGAAAATCGAGCCGTCGAAAGGGCCGGCCTGGTTCCATGCATGTCGCGAGACGAGCATGCTTCCCGTGGCAGCGATTTCGATCCGTCCTGCGACATTTCCGCGCAGGTAGGGGGAATACTTCAGAATGTAGATTCCTTTGGAGATACGGCTGCGTGCACTCGAATCGATGCAGCCGCCAACGACCGGATGGCCGTCGGTGTGCGTCGTGACAAGCTCCGCAAGCCAGTTGGAATCGGCACAGCAATCGGCGTCTGTGAAGACCAAAAGATCCCCCTTGGCCAGCGAGACACCGACGTTGCGGGCCGCATGCGGAAAGAGGCGTTCGGGGCTTTGGAAAAAACGCACGCCGGGAAAGCGTGCCACGACCGCGGCAGTTCGGTCTTCCGCGGAACTATTTACGACGATGGTTTCGAAGTCCCGGAACCGCTGCCGCTCCAAGGACTCGAGGCACGGATTCAGAAAGTCGGCAGAATTGTAGGCGGCGACGATGACCGAGACCTGTGGATGCGAGTCGGTGGTCATGTCGATCGACCCGCAAAAGAGCCGCATTCGGTGCCAGCGGCGGGGTGTTCCTGCGGCGGATTTTCATCCGCCAGTAAAAGGTGCCACTCGGCGGGCCGCAGGAAGCGGCAGCGATCGAATTCGAATTCCGCAAGGGCACTCAGACTGCGGCCCGCGCCGAGGCATGCACCGACGGACTCGCCCAAAGCGTGGGCGACTGCCAAGAGGGAGGCGGTCGAAAAGGTGGAGAGAGTCTGCGGGAGCGAATTCCTGTCACTCAGGACGGAGGCCCATCGCACGAGTTTCAGCAGGGCGATCGCCGGAAAAATCCCAAAATGGAAGAGCTTCCGCGGCACGCCCCAGCCTTGCCGTCTGGCTCGGTGGCTGCCATACATTCTCCCCGCGTGGAATGCGTGCCCAAGGGCGGGCGCCAGCCGGGTCATGTTGACATGCGTCAACGAAGTCTGAGTGCACCGCACGAATCGTGCGTTCGGGCGAGCCGCTCGAATGTTGTCTTGCAAGAATGACTCGGTCTGGAACAGATCCTCGTCGTCGCTCGCTTCGGGGAGCACGCTGCGTCGGTACGCCGTGTTGTGCCATGGAAGCGTAGCGGCATGCTCGAAGCGGAGTGGGTTTGGCCCACTACCGTGCATGCCGTGGAGGCCGTGGAACAAAAGAAATTGCGCGCGACTGACAACCGATTCCGGATGTGGGTTCAGCATGACCGGCGCGGCCGCGTGGATGTTTTCCGAGGACTCGAAGGCGACGAGCAGTTCCTCTGCCCAGTTGGACTCGGGAAAACAGTGGTCCTCGTTGAAGGCCACGACATCCCCTGTGGCCACGGCCGCCGACAGCCTGCGTGCCCGGTTGATGCTCGTTTGGTGCAGCAGGAATCGGGAACGTGCGAAACGGGCTCGCGGGGCGAGGAAGGTTTCGGCCTCTCGCAAAAGCGGCGGCGAGTCGGAGGAGAGGATGAAATCGATCTGCGCAGCGGCCGTCTGGGCCAGCAGGCAATGGAGGGTTCTCTGGATATTCGCAAGGTGTCCCCTGACGACGAACACGACGGACAACCGGGGCTGCGTGGAGGAGTCGTGCATGCGATGCCTTCGGTATTCCGCCCGCGCCGCTGGCGCGAGGATCGTCAGCATGGGGTTTTGAAAGCCTGAACCGGGGAAGACGCTGCCGCCGGCGACCGAGCTTCCCTGACCATACGTCTCTACTATCGGGAGACCTCGTTCACAACTCCTCCGCCTGCCATCGCGATTCGACCATGTCCGCCATCTGCCGGGCCTGCTCCTCCAGTTCTTCGAGGAGTTCCACGTCGTCTGCGTCACTGGCACGTCGGGCGAGATAGAGCAGATAGTTGGCCTCGTTCCGCCACGCCTTGAGCCAATCCGGACGCGTCGAGACAGCCCGGTAGATCAGGCCTTCGAGCCGCAGGAATTCGTCGCCGGAGAGCGTCATCGTGCCGCGGGTTCTACTCTGTCGAGGAGTGCCTCGCCAAAGGACTGGACTGTGCGGAGCCGTGCAGTCCCATGCAGATCGCGTTGGCAATCGCCTCGAGCGGCAAGACCGCATCGGTCAGCCGTTGATCGACAACGGCTTTGGGCATGCCGTAGACGGTGCAGCCTTCGCGTGACTGGGCGATCACCGTGCCGCCCGCCGCCTTCACTCGGCGACATCCATCCAAACCGTCACATCCCATGCCGGTGAGCACGACTGCCAGCAATCGTTTCCCGTAGATGCCGACCGCCGATTCGAGCAGATTGTCGAACGAGGGACGGCAGCCGAGCCGGGGGGCCGCGTCATCGGTGGTGCAGACCACACCGCGGCCGCGTCGTTCCAGCCGAAGATGCCTTCCACCAGGGGCGATGTACACGCCGCCGGCTTCGGCCATCATGCCTGCGTCGGCCTCGACCACCGTCGCCGCCGAAAGCTCGTTGAGCCGCGCCGCAAGAGTCGGTGTGAACGTCGCCGGCATGTGTTGCACGACGAACACGGGAAACGGCATGCCCCGCGGAAGACGTGGAATCAACGACCGCAGCGCCTCCGGACCGCCGGTCGAGGTGCCTATCGCAACGGCGTCGTAGGGCAGATCAGCTTGTGCCGGTCCTGCAGCGGCTGCTTGTGCCGTCGACCCGACCCCAGGAACGACTGCAGACTGCGCTGCAGCCCGAACCTGTTCGAGTTTCTCCGCCAATGCCTTGCGGATGCTCTCGCGAGCCAGATGGGGCTCGAGGCCGACGGGCTTGAGCACATGGTCAAAGGCCCCCTCCATGAGTGCCGCCACCGTGGCGGGATCACCCGCGCCCGTCAGGCTGCTGACCATGATCACCCGGGCCTGGCAGCCAAACTTTCGCAGTTCCTTCAGCACGGCGATGCCGTCCATGACCGGCATGTGGACATCGAGCGTGACGACGTCGGGCCGCAGCGTCCGGACCTTTTCTACCGTCTCTCCGCCGTTCGTCGCCATTCCGACGACCTCCACGCCGTCGATGCGCCGCAGCACGTTGAGCAGCATCTGCCGGTAAAGCGCCGAATCGTCGGCGATCACGATGGTAAGCGGCAGAGCCATGGTTCGGGAAAGTGGAGTGACGAACGGGCGGATCGGCAGTATGCCGGAAGAGTTCGGGATGCGGAAGCAAACAGCTGCACTTTTTTCCGGTCGTGCGGATTGTGGCGGCTGACCAAGATTCCCCGATTGCGGCATTTGATCGGCGCGCAAACGCAGGCTATATCAAGATGTGCCGAAGGGGCGGGCTCCAGGCGTGCGTTCCGCCGCCTCAGACCAGCCCGGCCGCCAGCGAGAAAACCGGTCGGAGCAATTCTGGTGCGGGGATCGCCGTTCTCAAACGTGTTTGGAGCCATCGCGGGATCGATTGCATGAACACCGCAGTCAAAGACCATTCGCGGGCACCCGGGGCGACAACCAACGCTCCCCAGTTCGTCGGCTTCGAACTTGCCGGCCAAAAATATGCGTTCCGCATCGAGCGGATCCAGGAAATCGTCATCCCCGCTGGGGTCACACGGATTCCCGAGGTGCCCCGTTACATGGATGGCGTGAGCAATCTCCGGGGAACGATCATCCCGATCATCAACCTCCGCGTCCTGTTCGGACTCGAAGGCAGGGACGTCGACGCCGAGACCCGCACGATCGTCGTGAATGTCGGCCAACGGACGATGGGCTGCAACGTCGACGCCGTCTCCCGCGTGATGCGGGTGGCGGCCGATCAGATTCAGGCCGCGCCGGACACGATCATGGCCTCCGGTCGCAGATATATCGACGGGTTTGCCCGCGTGGCTGACGATCTCTTCATCCTTCTCGACGTCGACCAACTGCTCGACCCCGCCAACCTGGACGAGGTTCATCGGGTCAACCTGCAGGTCGTCAAGGATTCCCGGTCCACCCTCGGAGCAGACTGAACATGGCGATTACCAAAGTCATGGCCGCGCGGCCGGTCCTCGACGCGATCAATCGAACAATGGCCCGGATCGAGTTTGGCGTCGATGGCACGATCGTCGATGCCAATCAGAATTTGCTCGACGTGATGGGATACAGCCGCGAGGAGGTTCGCGGACGCAATCACAGCATGTTCGTCGAGGAGGAGGTTCGTGCAAGCGAGGAGTATCGCCATTTCTGGGAAGCTCTCAGGCGCGGCGAATTCCAGGCGGGACAGTTTCGCCGGATTGCCAAAGACGGCCGTCAAGTCTGGTTGCAGGCGACCTACAGTCCTGTCTTCGACCAGCGTGGCAAGCCGGTTGCAGTCGTCAAACTTGCCGTTGACGTGACCGAACAGAAACTCGCCCAGGATGCCGATCGCGCGACGGCGCAGCGTTGCATGCAGATGGTCGAGAACACCTCCGTGCGGCTCATTCTTGCCGACCGCACCTTCAAGATCATCTATATGAATCCCGCCTCCTTTACTGCGCTGAGGCGTCTGCAGCACCTCCTTCCCTGTCCGGTGGACGAGATCGTCGGCAAGTCGATCGACATCTTTCACCGTCAGCCGGAGCGGCAGCGGGGAATCGTCTCCGATCCGGCCAACCTCCCGCACCGCGCTCCGATCAAACTGGGCGACGAGACACTCGACCTGAGCGTCACGGCCCTGAAGGACGCCGATGGCCGCTACATGGGGCCGATGGTGACCTGGGAGGTGATCACCGAACAGGTGCGTGCCAAGGAGCGCGAGGAGCGGGCACAGGCGGAACTGGTGGCCAGCAAGGCCGATCTGGAACAAAAGGTGAAGGAGCTCGTCGACGTGTTCACGCTGGCCTCGCAAGGCGATCTGACCGCCACGATCGGCTTTTCCGGGGACGACGACATGGGCAAGCTGGCGGCCAACGCGGCGAACATGTTTCGTGATCTGCGGGGAGTGGTGAAGCAGATCGCGGAGGCAGCCGACCAGCAGAACGATGGTGCCCGCATGATCGCCGAGAGCGCGAGCAGCCTGAGCGAGGGTTCGCAATCGCAGGCGGCCAGCGTCGAAGAAATGACGGCGGCGGTCGAGCAACTCGTGGCATCGATCGAGTCCATTTCGAAGAGCGCGGCCGACAGCAGACAGCAGGCCGACGAGACATCCGAACTGGCGCAGGCGGGTGGCAGCGCGGTGTTCGAGGCCGTCGCGTCGATGGGACTGATCCAGAAGTCTTCCGAACAAATCAACGACATCATCCAGGTGATCAGCGAGATCGCCAGCCAGACGAACCTGCTCGCGCTCAATGCCGCAATCGAGGCGGCTCGTGCCGGCGAGCATGGACTGGGATTCGCGGTGGTGGCCGACGAGGTCCGAAAGCTGGCCGAACGGGCCAGCGAGGCCACGAAGGAGATCACCGGCCTGATCAAGGAGTCGACCAAGCGGGTTCAGGAGGGGGCCAGCCTTTCCGAGAAGGTCGGTCACTCTCTTGCGTCAATCGTCACTGCCGTCGGCAAGACCGCCAGCGGCATCGCGTCGATCGCCGCCGCGACCGGGTCGCAGTCGGCCAACGCCGCCGAGGTCAAGATAGCGATCCGCTCGGTCTCGCAGACGACCGAATCGAATGCCGCTTCCGCGGAAGAAATGGCCGCCAGTGCCGAGGAACTTGGCGCCCAGGCGCAGGGGCTTCGCGACCTCGTCAAGCGGTTCACCGTGTGAGGCCGGCCGTGCGCCGCCATTGGGTATCATGCTGACTTCCTCCAGCCGCGAACTGCAGCCGCCAATCGCGTCAGAGGCATGTGCGACATGCTCCGCGACCTCCGTAAGCATCTGAACCGCCCGTACCAGAAGCCGTGACCGGCTCCATGGCGAAAGCCACGGCTTACCAGACCAGCACCCGCCTCAGGTTCCGCGATGACTGACTTGGATTTTCCGGACGACCTGCCCGCAGACGAGATGGCGGACTACCTGCGTCTCTATCTCGACGAGACGGGCGAGCAACTCGATGGCCTCGTGCAGACGCTCCTGGTTTTGGAGACCAACCCCTCGGATTCCAAACAGCTCGACGAGGCCTTTCGCCTGCTCCACTCCATCAAGGGATCGTCGGCGCTCCTCGGGCTCGATCGCATCACCTCGCTGACCCACCACCTGGAAAGTCACTTCGTGAGGCTGCGTTCCGGAAAGAGAACGCTCGATACCGCGACGATGAATGTCGTCCTACGCTGCATCGACTTCCTGCGGGATTGCAACGAACGTCTTCGCCGGGGGGAACTCCTGGGGAACGCCGGCGAATTGCTCGAGCAGGTGCGGGCCCTCGAACATGCCACTGACGCTGGCAGCCCCGCCCCGGCGACGCCCGTGGCTCCTGTCGCCGCAGTGGGACCGATGGCCGAAACGGTGACTGCCGCCCGCGTCTGGCGAATCACGGTTCACTTTTCCGCCGGACTGCAGATGACGGAGCTCAAGGCGGAGTTGATCCTGGCACGCCTGGCCGTGGTCGGCGAGGTGTTGGCGTCTGATCCGCCTCGCGAACTTCTGGCCAATATACATGCCCTGAGCAGCTTCGAGATCGAGGTCATTTCCGCGGCGGAGCGGGCCGCGATCGAGGCAGCTGCCAATGCGGAAGGAGTCGAGCGGCTGGTCGTCGAGGCCGCCGATCCGGCTGGCTCGCGCGGCTCCGGCGCGGAGGCAGGCCCCGGGGCCGATGCTTCGCCTAGCATGGCCACCGAGGCGGCCCTGCACCCGACCGAATCTGTATCTGCGTCTCCGGCCGGTTCGCCGCTGGCGGAAACGCTGCGGATCGACGTCGACCGGCTTGACGCGCTCCTGAATCTGGCGGGTGAACTGCTGGTCAATCGGGCCCGGTTCAGCCAGTTGCTCGGTACGATGGAGCCTCTGTTTCGGAAGTCGGCCCACTCGGGCCGCTCCTCGCTTGTCGCCGGGTCACTGCGTGGGATCATCCACACGCTGGACCAGAAAACGAATGTCGATATGGCCGCCGTGTCGCGTGAGTTGGGAGACCAGGTCGCGTTGTTGCAGCAGCAGACCGACGCCTGGAACGATGGGCGACGCTCCTTCGCTGAACTGGTTTCCGCCGTCGATCAGCTTACGCGGGTGTCGAAAAGTCTGCAGCAGGTGGTGCTGAGCACGCGGATGGTCCCCGTCGGGCCGCTGTTCGGGAGGTTCAAGCGATCGGTCCGTGACATTTCCAACGAGCTCGGCAAGAAGGTTTTCCTCGAACTGGAGGGGGAAAAGACCGAGCTCGACAAGCGGATGATCGACGAGCTTGGCGATCCGCTCAATCACCTGATCCGCAACGCCATCGATCACGGAATCGAATCGGCGGACACGCGTATCCGTCACGGCAAGGCGGAAACGGCGACCGTGCGAATGACCGCTTCGCACCGGGGCAACAATGTGTTCATTACGGTCGAGGACGATGGCGGGGGAATCGACGTTCATCGTGTCCGCCAGACCGCGATCGATCGTGGCCTCGTTACGCGGGAGGAGGCCGCAGGCCTCGGCGACGCGGAGATCATCGACCTCATCTGGGAGCCGGGGTTCAGCACGAAGGCGGCGGTGTCGAACGTTTCCGGACGGGGTGTGGGCATGGACATCGTCCGCACCAAGGTCAGTCAGCTCAACGGCTCCATTGAGGTGATGTCGGTCCCGGGCGTCGGAACGACGTTTTCCATCCGCCTGCCACTGACGCTCACGATCACACGCTGCATGCTGTTCCAGCTCCCTCAGGCGGTGTTTGCGGCGCCCATCGAGAATGTCCGCGAGATCGTCCGACTTGCGGATCACCGGACCGTGACCGTTCACGGCCGGGAACTCTGCGATATCCGCGGCGAGTTTCTGCCATTGGTCGGCATGGAGGACCTGTTCCAATGGAGCGGCATCCGC
>JBIIMX010000135.1:0-8151 GCA_044337765.1 Pirellulales bacterium
CGGGGCAGACACTCGCCCAGCAGCCCGCCAGCTTCTTCTCGATTCCCTTCCGTCAGAACAGCTTTGGCAGCGCGACGGTGCCCTCGCTTCCGGGGCTGCCCGACCCGGCCACGTCGGCCGCGAACTTCGGCTTCGCGATTCTCAGCGATATCGAGGCCTTCTTCCTGATTCAGGCTGCCCAGGGCAACACGCGATCCAACGTCATGCAGGCCCCGAAGGTCACGCTCTTCAATGGCCAGAATGCATTCATATCCGACTCCACACAGCGGCCTTTCGTGACGAGCGTCGTGCCTGTGGTGGGCGATTTTGCGGCGGCCCAGCAGCCCGTCATCACCGTGCTTTCCGAGGGTACCGCCGTGAACGTGCAGGCGGTCGTCTCCAGCGACCGTCGCTTCGTCCGCCTGACGCTCGTGCCATTCTTTTCGCAGATCGGCAAGGTCGAGCAGTTCCAGTTCGAGGGCACTCGGTCCACGAAGTCGAAGAGCAGCGACGAAAAGACGGGGTTGGCTGGCGACGCTGCCGCCGGAGCCGGCCTCAACGCCAGTCTGGAGACGCAGGCCAAGACCAGCGACGAACAGGAGATCTTCTCCCGGGGTACGACCATCCAGTTGCCCGAATTCATCTTCACGACGGTCACCACCACCGTGAGCGTTCCCGACGGCGGCACCGTGCTGCTCGGCGGCATCAAGCGGCTGCGAGAGGGCCGCAACGAGTTCGGCGTGCCGATTCTCTCGAAGATCCCTTACATCAACCGCCTCTTCAAAAACGTGGGCATGGGCCGCACCACCGACAGCCTGATGCTGATGGTGACACCGCGAATCATCATCCAGGAAGAAGAGGAGGACAAGCTCCTGGGCGCCAACCGCCCGTGACGAACAGATGCTGAAGTTCTTTCTCTTTTCGGGCGGACTGCTCGGCGGGCTGGGCGTGGCCGCTGGCTCGTTTGGCGCCCACGGACTCAAATCCCTGCTCGAAGCCACCGGGCGTGGCGACAACTGGGAGACCGCCGTCCGCTACTGCCTCTACCATGCCCTCGTGATGCTGATCGTGGCTGTGGCTTCGGCCCTGCCTCAGGCGACGCAGGTGCGGGGTCTGCTCCAAGCCGCAGGCTGGTGCTTTCTCGTGGGCACGCTGATCTTCAGCGGTTGCCTGGCCGCGCTCGCGCTGTCAGGCGTGAAGATCCTCGGAGCCATCGTCCCGATCGGAGGAGTGCTTTTTCTCCTCGGCTGGGCGCTGCTGGTGGCCGCTGCACTGGGCATCAAAGCCCCGGCGTGAAGCCGCGACGGCACGGACCGCAGCCTTACTGTCCCGCGGCGGCCTCGACCTCATTTTGGACATCCCGCTCGGCCGCGGTGTCTTCGGCCTCAGCCGCCATCTCCTCGTCCTGAACGTCCTTCTCAGCGGCCTCGTCTTCCGAAATCTGCTTGCCGGAGGCGGGCTCATCGCTGAAAGGATCGTCAGACTCCGCGGCAGGCTCATCTTCGAACGACGTGCCTGGCTTTGCAGGTTTGGCGGGCTCAGCAGGCTCGGCGGGCTCGGACACCGGGGCCGGCACCTCCTCTATGGCGTCACGGCCGGCCGGCAGATCGCTGCTTGGACCTCCGCGCGGAGCGATGAGTTCCGGCCGGATGTCTTCCGGCCGGCGGCGCCGCCGCACGTCACCCGACGCATCTTCGATCGCCGAATAACGCCGACCGTAGGCTTCGCGATCCCGTTGAAGAGCCCCAAGTCGGGCCCGCGACCGGAACCGCTCGAGAGAGAGTCTGTCGTGCCCCTGCACCCGCTCCAGCGACTGAGAAACCCGCCTGATGCTTCCCGACGATAGTTCCCGGTCCGCTCCGGTGACAAAATCTGCCTCGGCCTCGTGCGTACGACCGAGTCGCAGCGCCGCCAGGCCGCGGAAGTAGTAGCAGCGTGCATCCTCAGTGCCGGCCTCAATCGCATTGGTGAGGGCATCGTACGCCCGGTCGTAGTCGCCCGCGTGAAAGGCATGGATGCCATCGCCGATGCTATCCCTCACCGCCAAGGGATCTTCACCGGCGAACTCGGCAGCTGGCAGCGAACCACCTGCAACCACGATCACGACCGCGAACAAGCCGCATCGTACGCGGAGCAGCCGCCCATCTTTGGCAGCCTCACGCCGCTCCGGCGTGCCTTCCGATCGCTCGTTCAGCCTGCCCGTGATCATCTGCATATTCTCCACGCGCCCCTCCCTCCTTCACCGATTCCTTCATCGGCTGACTTCCGACAGCATACCCCATCGGTCACGGGCCGTCGGCACAATCGCTGCGACCGGTCGATCATCGGGGCCGAAGGGTCTGCCCATCCCCGGCAGCCCCGCGGCAGCTGGCATGGCGGCGAAACGTCTGTTCCCCGAGAAACACGGCCGAACGAACCAGTTGCATCATCGTCGCCTGCTGCGGCCAGCCAAACGTTGCGAGCAACCGGTCGAAGTCGGCTGCCGGGCAGCTCCCCTTGAGGTCCGCCAACAGCACCCGGCCATCCTTTTCCAAGGCGTTGCCGTCTACCTGCCACCACAGCCCCTCGCGGGGGCTGGTCCAGACGAAAGAACCGTCCGGCTCGACATACATGCGTTCCAGCCGCGCCAACCGTTCAAACGCTTCGTCGAACCCGATCGCCATCGGCACCGTGAGAAGGTCATGCGGCACTGCCAGCGTGGGCCACGTACCCCAGGCGTCAGCATGCGATGCCGACGGCGGCAGATCGGCCGCTCCCGAACCACGACCATGCAAGGTGATGTCAAAGGCGTAGAGTTCGTCGTGTGCAGCCATAACCGTCCTCGTCGTCATCAGCCGTGTGCCTCCCCTGAAGGCCTCAGTCGGCTTCCACGCTTGTCCGCACCCACCCAGCATACGCCGGCGAAGCCGTCACCTCCACGCGGATCACCTCGGGCGTCTGGTACGGATGATCGCGGATCAAGGCTGCGATACAGGCCTGCGACCGTTCATGCGAGGTCTTGCACGTGCAGCGGAATTCCTCCGCGCTCTCCACGGCGGACTGCCATCGATACGTGCTCTGTACCGGCCCGTCGATTTGAACGCAGGCAGCGAGACGCTGCTCCACGAGACGGGCTGCGCACGCTTCGGCGTCACGCCGTGTGCCAAAAGTGGTTCGAATCTCGACGATGGAAATGAAATCCTGTGCCATCCCCTGCGTCTCCGGAGCGTGTTTTCAGGCGGCATCGACGATACCGTTCCGGCCGAGCGATGCCGCCGAAAGCCACACACCATGGCCCCGCTCGTCGTCATGGCCGCAGCCGATCCTGCTCCCGCCGTTGTCGATCGGCAACTGTTCGATCTGTCGGCCCCCGCGTTCCGGCCGAATGAGCACCGCGGCCGGCGTTGGCAGATCGTCGAGGCGCCCCAGAGGCGTCGAGACGCCGGGCCCCAGACAGACCACCTGCCTGCGCCAGGCCGCCGACGCCTCGGCATCGACAGAAGGATGACCGAGCACCGCGGTGACGGCTGAGTCGGGCGGCACTGCCACCCCGCCAGTCCGGACCGCGTCGAGCCAACGATTCGTTCCCGCGTTCGACCGGACATCGTCAACCGCCAAACCCTCGGCGATCCTGCCCACCAGGTCCACGCCGTTGTCCCCTCGCGGCGAGAGCCGCCGTGCAGCCCTCTGCCAGAGTACGACAGACCTGTGCCACGCATCGATCAACTCCTGCCGCCCCGCCGCGGTCAGCCTGCCCCCGCCTTCTTGATCCGATAACCAGTTGAACAGCCTCGTCGGCGCGTCGACGAGCACGCCGGCCGCCAGCCTGCGGATCAGGCCGCCGGCGAGCGGCCGCCACGCGGCGCAGTCAGCGAGCACGCCTCCAAACCTGGCGATCAGATCGACGGCGAGGCTTTCGCCGAGCGTGGGCTCGCGGCCGCACACCGCGTGGAGTGGATCCAGCTCCTCGGCATGCCGCACGGTCACCTCGCCGTCCGACCAGCATCGGCCGACGACTACCGTCCGGCCGGGGGGCAGAACGCCTCCTGCCGCCTCCTCCAGCCAGCGGTCCCGATCACCGCTCAGAACAGCCACCTGCACGGGCACGAGACGGGAGGCTGCCTGCATCGGCCTTCCGCGGCGATCGGCCGCCGGCACCTCGATCCCCCGACGCATCCAGGCTGCGAGCGTCGCCAGCAATCGGTCCGCCCGGCCAAGTGCGGCGGCTGCGACCCGCTCCCGCGAGGCGGCGGCCCGCCGGCCCGGATCCCACGGACGCACATCGCCGGTCCACTCGCGGCTGACGAGCCAGTCGAAGGTGTCGCCGGCAAGCACGACGTCGACCGCCTCCACGGGCCGGTAGCTGCCGTCCCTGCGAAAGCCGCACCGCAGGCTCGCCCTCTGCACCTCGGCGCGAAACCGCGCGACGCACCCGCTCGGGAGACCGGTGGCAAGCGTGCCGTCAGATATGCACCAGTTCGAGGTCACCACGAGCATGGAGGATGGTTCCTGACGGCAGCGTCACGACCATCACCGGCCAAGGCGACCGCCGCCACCCGTCTTCATCGGCAAGAAGAAAGGTGTCGTGTGACCGCGGGTCGCATCGCCGCCCTCGCCGGCAGCCTTCTGCCCCGACCCTGCCGTCTGCGGAATCCATGCCGGCTGTCCTAGCCCCGACGATCGATACCGTCGCCGCGTGGACCGGAGGCATAGATACCGTCGCCGCGTGGACCGGAGGCATAGATACCGTGGCCGCGTGGGCCGTAGGCATAGATACCGTGGCCGCAAGTTTTTCAACTTGCGAAGAAACCCAGCCCGGCGTTCGGCCGCCCCAGCTGTCTAGGGTGCCAGGAACGTCGTCTGGCAGCTTGAATCCGTCGAGCCGTCGATTTCGGCACCCGTCAGAATCGCCGTGGCCTTTGCGATACCACTCCCTGGGATGCGGTACGCCAGTTCCACGGTCGCCTGCCCTCCGGGCGGAATGCTCGGAATGGAGTCGAACGATATGTTGGAGCCGTCGATCCGCACGCGGGAGGGATTCGGGTCGCCCACGAGAGTCGCCCTCTCGGGCAGCACAACGGTCAGATCGAGCCGGCCCGTCGATGTCGCTCCAGTGTTGACGATCGCGCAGATGAGCGTCGTGGAATGCCCCACGAGGACCGGATCGTCGCAATCGGCCAGCGTGACCCGCAGGCCTGCCTCGCGTGCGGTGCGGGCCCGCGGCGTGGTGGACCTGATGAGCACGCACGATTCGTCGGCAACCATCACGCCTCCGACAGCCCCACTCAGCACGCCCCGCACGCAGGATCGTGACGACGCTGCAACCGTGCCGGCGGGCTGAGCCCGAAGGTTGATCTGCCGCCGCAACTGCCCGCCCGGTTCGAGCGAAGGCAGATCCCAGGAAACCCGCGATGATGCCAGCTTATACCCCTCGGATGCCTCCAAGGGAGTGAATGCATCATCCCATCCGAATTCAAGCTTCGTCGATCCCGAGGCCACGCTTCCGGTGTTCCGCACGGTGGCGACAAACTCGGAGACAGCTCCTGGCAAAACCTCTGCAGGCCCGACCATGTCGAGTTCCAACGATGGCGTGGCGGGCAGGGCCGTGGAGGCGGGAAGGCTGCTGGCAGCGGGCAATGCGGGTGACGGCACCGTCAACGGCTGAGCTGGGGGGAGTGACGGCATCGCTGCCTGCGGCTGCGGCGGCAGAGTCGCTGCTGCCAACGGCGCCGCTGCCAACGGCGCGGCCATGGCAAGTGGTGCCGTGTTCGTGGGAGACGGAGCCATCGCGGGCATCGCCGGGGCTGCGGGATAGGTCGTCGACGGATAGACGCTGGCGGGTGCTGCAGCGGGAGCGGGCGTCGTCGCCAAGGGGGCCGCCAGCGGCGCGGTACCCGCGACCTGCACGCACGACGTCGCACCGCCGACGAACGTATGCGACTGGTCGAGAATCTCCACGCGATGGCACTGCCGTCCCGGTTCGTCGAGAAGGAAATCGAGCGTCAGCCGCCGCGACGTGCCGGCCGCCAGATCGATCGTGCCGGTCTGTTCGATCGGGCTCGCCGACGCCTCGTGATGAAAGCCTTTGTCGAAGTAGTCGATGACCCGCAGTTTTTCCAGAGGCTTGCCCGAGCGATTGACCAGTTCAACCTCGAATGCCACCCGATCACCGACCTTGGCCGAGAGCGGTCCCGTCACCAGCACGGCGACGGGGTCTTCCCCGCGGGCAGAAGCGAGTGAAACCGCCAGCAGCACGACGAAGCTTGCCAACGGCAGAAGAGTGCGAGGGCCCCGTACATGATCGGGCAGCGATAATGGCATGGTCACGATTCCCGGCAGCGGAGGGTTTCCAAAGCTGGAGAAGGGTACCACGGAGCCGGATCGGGCGGAAAGCGGAGCCCGGCCGAAAGTCTCGGGTATCACCGGGCTTGGCCTGGCAAACACCCGCTGCCTGCGGTCGCCAAGGCTTATTTTGCAGGACGCCGAGACGTGCCCCGACCACATCCGGCAGGGGCCGGCGTGGGGTCAGTCATTTGACCGGTGCCGGACGATGTCGCCCTGCACCATGTAGATCACATCCTCGGCGATGTTTGTCGCCATGTCGGCGATCCGTTCGATGTGCTTTGAAACGGAATTCATCCGCAGCAGGCTCTCGACATTCTCGGGATTCTCCTTGATCTGCTGAATGACCCTTCGGCGGATCTTCTGCCGCGCCTCGTCGACCGCGTCATCCTCCTCGCGGACCTGCTTCGCGAGGAGCGGATCTCCTTTGACCACGGCGTCGAGGCATTCCTTCACCATGTCCTGCGCCTGCATGGCCATCGTGCGGATCTCGGGGGGCAGTTCGCAGGGCTCACCGGCGGTGAGTTGCGCCACCCGCTTGGCGATGTTTCGTGCAAGGTCCCCCATCCGTTCGAGGTCGTTGTTGATCTTCAGGACCGACACCACGAAACGCAGGTCGGCGGCAACGGGCTGATAGAGGGCGAGGATCTTCAGGCATTCCTCCTCCACCTCCACCTCCATGCGGTCGATCTCCTCGTCGTTGGCCATGACCCGCTGGGCCAGATGGGTGTCGCGATTGATGAGCGCCGTGATCGACTTGGAGATCGCCTCCTCCACGAGGGTGCCGACGTGGAGGATCCGCTCCTTGAGATGCTCGATCTGGCGTTCGATGTGATGGGTCATGGCAGTGCTCAGCCAAAGCGGCCGGTGACGTAGGCCTCGGTCTCTCGGAGGATGGGCTTGGTGAAGATGCCCGTCGTGGTGCCGTATTCGATCAGGCGGCCAAGATACATGAAAGCCGTGTAGTCGCTCGTGCGGCTGGCCTGCTGCATGTTGTGCGTGACGATCAGCACCGAATAGCGTCCTCGGAGTTCCTGGATCAGGTCCTCCACCTTGCCGGTGGCGATCGGGTCGAGGGCCGAGCAGGGCTCGTCGAGGAGAAGCACCTCGGGCTCGGCGGCGATGGCCCGCGCGATACAGAGCCGCTGCTGCTGGCCACCCGAGAGTCCGATCGCGCTCTCATGCAGGCGATCCTTCACTTCGTCCCACAGGGCCGCCCCCCGCAGGCTGAGTTCGCAGACCTCGTCGAGCACTCCGCGGTTGTTCTCGCCGTCGATCCGCAGCGCGTAGACGACATTCTCGTAGATGCTCATCGGGAAGGGATTCGGCTTCTGAAACACCATGCCCATGCGCTTCCGCAACTCGATCACGTCCATGCGAGGATCGTAGATCGAGTCGCCATTGAGCCGCATGTCACCGGTGATCCGCACGCTCTGCACGAGGTCGTTGAGACGGTTCACGCTTCGCAGCAGCGTCGACTTGCCGCAGCCGCTCGGACCGACGAGCGCCGTCACCTTGTTGTGCGGGATCGGCATCGTGATGCCGTGGAGGGCCTGCTTGCCGCCATACCAGAGATTGAAGCGGTCGATCTCCAGCACCGGTGTCGCTTCGATCACCTCGGGGTGGACTTCCGCGGGCACGTCGCGGCCTGCGGCCACGGCCTGCAGGCGGTCGGTTGCGACCGCTGTGGCCTCGGGCTGTCCTGCCCGTGGCGTTGTGATTTCTGTCTGGCTATTCATGGCGAATCATGGCGAAAAACGTCATGGCGAAAAGCGTATGCGTCCAGAAACATGTCGCGGAAGATCGTACCACATCACGATCCACCCCGGCATGCAAGCCGTCGGCGTGCCA